>NZ_JBEXDG010000026.1:0-138249 GCF_040605635.1 Dactylosporangium sp. NPDC005555 | reverse complement strand
GGGTGGTTGGTGAGGTGGGGTTGGATTTGGTTGGCGGGGAGGTTGATGGTGGCCATGCCGCCGGTGGGTGGGAGGGTGGTGAGGGTGTTGCTGCGATGGGCGATGATGTGGGCGGCGTCGTCGAGGGTGAGTGCGCCGGCGATGTGGGCGGCGGCGATTTCGCCTTGGGAGTGGCCGATGACGGCGTCGGGGGTGATGCCGTGGTGTTGCCAGAGGTGGGTGAGGGCGATCATGACGGCGAAGAGTGCGGGTTGGACGATGTGGGTGTGGTCGAGGGTTGGGGCGTTGGGTTGTTGGGTGAGGACGTCGATGAGGTTCCAGTTGGTGTGTGGGGCGAGGGCGTCGGCGCAGTTGTTGAGGTGGTGGGTGAAGGTGGGTGAGGTGTTGTAGAGGTGTTGGGCCATGCCGGGCCATTGGCTGCCTTGGCCGGGGTAGATGAAGGCGGTTTTGCCGGTGGTGCGGGTGGTGTTGGTGATGAGGTTGGGTGTGGGTTGGTTGTGGGTGAGGGCTTTGAGTCCGGTGGTGAGTTCGGTGGTGGTGGTGCCGATGATGACGGCCCGGTGGTCGAAGTGGGTGCGGGTGGTGGTGAGCGCATGTGCGACATCGGCGGGTTGCAGATCGGGATGCTCGGCCAGATGCGTCTGCAGAGATTCGGCCTGAGCGCGCAACGCGGACGGGGTACGCGCGGAGATCGGCCACGCGACGACAGGCGTCTCGCCCGCCGGAACCGTTGCTGTTCCAGAGGCCGGCGGTTCCTCGAGGATGACGTGGGCGTTGGTGCCGGAGATGCCGAACGCTGACACCCCAGCCCGCCGCGGCCGGCCGTTGGGCCAGGGGAGTGGGGTGTTGAGGAGCTGGATGCTGCCGTCCCATTCGATGTGCGGTGACGGCTCGTCCGCGTGCAGCGTCTGCGGTAGCGTCGCGTGCCGCATCGCCTCGATCATTTTGATGACGCCGGCCAGCCCGGCCGCGGCCTGGGTGTGACCGATGTTCGACTTGATGGAGCCGAGATACAGCGGCCGGTCCGCGGGCCGCTGCCGGCCGTAGGTGGCCAGCAGTGCCTGGGCTTCGATCGGGTCGCCGAGGGTGGTGCCGGTGCCGTGGGCTTCGACGGCGTCGACGTCGGTGGGGTCGAGTCCGGCGTTGGCGAGTGCCTGTCGGATGACGCGTTGCTGTGACAGGCCGTTGGGTGCGGTGAGGCCGTTGCTGGCGCCGTCGTTGTTGATGGCCGAGCCGCGGACGACCGCGAGGATCGGGTGGCCGTTGCGTTCCGCGTCGGAGAGCCGCTCCAGCAGCAGCATTCCGGCGCCCTCGGCCCAGCCGGTCCCGTCCGCACCGGCACCGAACGGCTTGCACCGGCCGTCCGGCGCCAGCCCCCGCTGGCGGCTGAACTCCACGAACATGCCCGGCAACGCCATCACCGCGGCGGCGCCGCTGAGGACCAGGTCGCACTCACCGCTGCGCAGTGCCTGGCACGCCTGGTGCAACGCCACCAGCGACGACGAGCACGCCGTGTCCACCGTCACCGCCGGACCCTCCAGACCGAGCGTGTACGCCACCCGCCCCGACGCCACACTCGGCGACTGCCCGGTGAGCAGATACCCCTCGTGACCGTTCGCCCGCTCGTGCAGCCGCGGCCCGTAGTCCTGCGCGGAGACGCCGACGAACACGCCGGTGCGGCTGCCGCGCAGGCTCGCCGGGTCGATCCGGCCCCGCTCGATCGCCTCCCACGCCGTCTCCAGCAACAACCGCTGCTGCGGATCCATCGCCGCCGCCTCCCGCGGACTGATGCCGAAGAACTGCGGGTCGAACTGGTCCGCGTCGTAGAGGAAGCCGCCCCGCCGGGTGGCCGACGTGCCGGCGCCGTCGCCGTCCGGGCTGTGCAGGCGGTCCAGGTCCCAGCCACGGTCGGACGGGAACTCCCCGGTCGCGTCGACCCCGTCGGCGACGAGCTGCCACAACCGCTGCGATGACGTCGCGCCGCCGGGGTACCGGCAGGCCATGCCCACCACCACGATCGGGTCACCGGCCGCGGTGGCCGTCGCTGTCGCCGGAGCGTCCGGGCCGGTCGCCTCCCCGGCCAGTTCGTCGCGCAGGTGACGGGCGAGCGCGCCCGGCGTCGGATGGTTGAAGATGACCGTGTTCGGCAGCCGCAGACCGGTTGTCGCGGCGAGGCGATCGCGCAGCTCGACGACGCTCGCCGAGTCGAAGCCGAGGTCCTTGAACGGCAGGTTCATGTCGACGTCGTCCGGCGTGTCGTGGCCGAGGACGATGGCCGAGCTGGCGCGGACCAGGTCGAACAGCTCGTGGTCCCGGCCGGCGGACGCCCCGGCCCGTCGTCCCGCGGGCGCGTCGGCGACCTCCGGCTCCGGCGCGTCGGCGGGGGACGCGAGGTCGAACCAGAAACGCCGGCGTTGGAAGGCGTACGCCGGCAGCTCGACACGCCGGGCCATGGACCCGCGGTCCTGCGTCCACCGCACCTGCCCGCCCTGCACCCGGTACTGGGCGAGGGACGTCTGGAACTGCCGCAGGTCTCCGTGGTCGCGCCGGAGCGTGCCGACGACGAGGGAGTCCGGGACGTCCGCCGCCTCCAACGTCTCTGCGACGGCTCCCGTCAGCACCGGGTGCGGACTGCACTCGACGAAGGCCCGGTGGCCGGCCGACGCCGCGGCGCGCACGGCGGAGTCCAGCTCGACCGTCTGGCGCAGGTTGCGGTACCAGTAGCCGGCGGTCAGCTCAGCGGGGTCCAGGAGGCCACCCGTGACGGTCGAGTAGTACGCGAGCTCGCCGCGGCGCGGCCGGATGCCGCCGAGCGCCCGGAGCAGGCCGTCACGGATCGACTCGACCTGCGGCGAGTGCGACGCGTAGTCGACGGGGATCGTGCGGACCCGGATCCCGTCCGCCTCGTAGCCGGCCAGCAGCTCCTGCAGCGCCCGCGGGTCGCCCGAGACGACCGTGGTGGCCGGCCCGTTCACCGCCGCCACGTTGAGCCGGTCGGCGTACCCGGCGAGCCGGGCCCGGACCACGTCCGCGGGCGCGGCGATCGACGCCATGCCGCCGGTGCCCGCCAGCGCGGTGATCGCCTGGCTGCGCAGTGCGACGACGGCCGCCGCGTCGGCGAGCGACAGGGCACCCGCGAGGTGGGCGGCGGCGATCTCACCCTGGGAGTGGCCGATGACCGCGACGGGACGGATCCCCTGCGCCTCCCAGAGCCGCGCGAGCGCGACCATCACCGCGAACAGCAGCGGCTGGACCACATCCACCCGCTCCAGCGGCGGCGCTGCGGGGCGGCCCCGGAGCACGTCGACCGGTGACCAGTCCACGTGCTCGGCGAGCGCCGCCGCGCACTCCTGGAGCCGCTCGGCGAAGACCGGAGACGTGTCCAGCAGCCCGAGCGCCATGCCGGCCCACTGGGACCCCTGCCCGGGAAACACCAGCACCGTGCCGCCGACCGGGCGCGCCACACCCCGCACGACGTTCGCCGCCTGTTCGTCGCGCTCGAGGGCGCCGAGCCCGGCGGCGATCTCGCCGGCGTCCCCGCCGAGCACCACGGCGCGGTGCTCGAAGGCCGTGCGGGTCGTGGCGAGCGAGAACGCGACGTCCGGCACGGCGAGACCGGCGGTGGATTTGGCGTACGCGCGTAGCCGCGCCGCCTGCCCGCGCAGGCCGTCAGGGCCACGGCCGGAGACCTGCCATCCGGCCATGACAGGGTGGTCCGGGCGTGCGTCCGCCCGCGGTGGCTCGTCGTTCGGTGGCTCGTCGTGGGGTGGCTCGGCGACGACGAGATGGCAGTTGGTGCCGCCCATGCCGAACGAGCTGACCCCGGCCACCAGGCGGCGCCGCTCGTCCGGCCACGGCGCGGAGGACCGCTGCACGCTCAGGTTGAGCTCGCCGAACGGGATGCCCGGGTTCGGCGTCTCGAAGTTCAGGCTGGCCGGGAGCAGACGGTGCTTGATGCTCAGCACCACCTTCAGCAGCCCGGCGATGCCGGCCGCGCCCTCGAGGTGACCGATGTTGGTCTTCGCGGACCCGACCGGCAACGGGTGCCCGGCCGGCCTGCCCGCGCCGAGCGCGGCGCCGAGCGCGCCCGCCTCGATGGGGTCACCGACCTTCGTGCCGGTGCCGTGCAGCTCCACGTACTGCACGTCGCCGGGTTCGACGGCGGCCGCGTGGTTCGCCAGCCGGATGACGTCGCGCTGTGCCTCGGCGCTCGGCACGGTCAGCCCGTCGGTGGCGCCGTCGTTGTTGACCGCGCCGCCGAGGACGACACCGTGGATCCGGTCGCCGTCTGCGCGGGCCCGTGCCACTGTCTTGAGCACCACCACGCCGCCGCCCTCGCCGCGCACATAGCCGTTGGCGCGCGCGTCGAAGGTGAAGCAACGGGCGTCGGGCGACAGCGCCCCGAACCGTTCGACGGTCGCGGTGCTCTGCGGGTCGAGCATCAGGCTGACGCCGCCGGCGAGCGCCACGGCGGACTCGCCCTCGCGCAGGCTCGTGCAGGCGAGGTGGACGGCCAGCAGCGACGACGACTGCGCCGAGTCCACGGTCAGGCTCGGGCCACGCAGGCCCAGCGCGTAGGACACCCGGTTGGCGATGATGCCCCGGTTCAGGCCGGTCAGCAGGTGCGGGGAGATCCGGCCGCCGCCGCGGCCGGCGAAGAGCGTCGCGTAGTCGCTCGCGATGGTGCCGGCGAACACGCCGGTCCGGGTCTCGGCGAGGACCGACGGCAGGATGCCCGCGTCCTCGAGCGCCTCCCAGCACAGCTCCAGGAACAGACGCTGCTGCGGGTCCATCGAGGTGGCCTCGCGCGGTGAGATGCCGAAGAACGCCGCGTCGAAGCCGTCGACGGCCTCGAGGAAACCGCCGCGGCCGAAGCCTGGGCGGTCCGCCGGTGCCTCCGTGACGGCGTGGCGCTCCTCGCGGAGCAGCCGCCAGTAGGCGGCGGTGTCCGGGGCGCCCGGCAGCCGGCACGACATGCCGACGATGGCGATCGCATTGTCCGAGGTGGCAGGTCCCGCTAGCGCTTCAGTCATCGATCCCACTCGCAGAGTGACAGGGAAGGTCCGGCTCGTCGACCGTGAGCGCACGGGCTGAAGAGCAGCTAAACCCGGCCTTGCGGATGGTCACGGCGAGGGGACACCGGGCGACCCTTTAGCGGTGCTTTGGGCGTGCGGCCGAGGGTGGTGCCGCGGCGCCGGACCGGCGGTACCGGCGCGCCGAGCATCGGGAGGTACTGCGGGGTGGAGGCGCGGGACGTACGCCTGGCATCGGCCGGCACGGCACTACCGGGCGAGGCCGTCGACAACGCCCTGCTCACGAAGAGCCTGGGCATGTCGCCCGTCTTCCAGGAGTGGATCGACACCTTCGTCGGCACGCGGAGCCGGTACCTGGCCATCGACCTCGGCACCGGAGACGTCAGCTGCTCGGTCGCCGACCTCGGTGTGCAGGCGGCCGGTCGGGCGCTGGACGCCGCCGGGATCGACGCCGGCGCCGTCGACCTGGTCGTCATGGCGACATCCATGCCGGACCGGCTGCTGCCCACCACCGCCGAGGAGATCGCGGACCGGCTCGGCGTGGGCCCGGTCCCGGTCCACCAGCTGCAGTCCGGCTGCACCGGGGCCGTGCAGGCGCTCGACCTGGCGCACCAGGCACTGCTCGCCGGTGATGCCCGCACGGCGCTGGTGATCGGCGGCGACGTCTGCGCCAAGCACGTCGATCTGCGGCTGGACTACAGCAGGCTGCCGCCGGCGGAGATGGTGAACGCGGTCCTGTTCGGTGACGGCGCCGGCGCTGTGGTGCTGGGTGACGGGGCCGACTTCCCCGACGCGCCGGTGCTGCGCCGCGTCCTGCTGGAGCTCACCGGCCTGCACCGGCCCCCCGCGCAGATCGTCGAATGGTTCGGGCCGGCGGACAGCGACCCGGCGACGCCGGCAGTGTGGGAGGACTTCAAAGCGGTCCAGGAGTCGGTCCCGGTCATCGCCGCGGAGATCCTCGCCGAGCTGCTCCGCGACCTGCGATGGACACCCGCGGACATCGACTACCTGCTGCCGCCCCAGCTGTCGGGCCGGATGACCGAGGACATCGTCCGCAGGCTCGGGGTCCCCGCCGCGGTCGAGGTCAGCTGCGTCGCCGACACCGGCAACACCGCCAACGCCCTGCCCTTCACCCAGCTCCAGATGGTCCTTCCCGAGCTGGTCAGCGGCGACCGGGTGGTCGCCATCTCAGTCGAGTCCAGCAAGTGGATCAGGGCCGGGTTCGTCCTGGAGAAGCCATGACAGGCCCGGGCCCCAGCGGAGGTGACGCGTCATGACCAGGATCACGCCTGTGCCGCGCGAGCGTCGGCACACCCTGCACTTCCTCAGGTACGCCCGCGGGCACTCCCCGGTCTTCCTCGACACCGAGGTCGACATGTCCGCCGTCCGCCGCGACCGGGAACAGGCCCGCGTGCACGAGCGGCCGCCGTCATGGGTGACCTACGTCCTGCACGCCGCGGGCCGGGTGCTCGCCGCCCATCCGGAGGCGAACGCCGCGCTCTGCGGCCGGCTGCGCCCGCGCCTCGTGCGATACGACAACGTGCACGCGAAGCTGGCCTTCGACAAAGAGCTCAACGGCGTGCGGGTGGTGCTGACCGGCCTCATCCCGGACGTGCACATCGCCACCCTGCGGGACATCCAGGAGCGCATCGACGGCGTGCGGGACGGTGACCCGGCGCGGCTGCCCGAGTTCGGCGGGGCGCGACTGATGCACCGGCTTCCGCCGGTCCTGGGCAGTGCGATGTTCCGGTCCGTGGCGCACTCGCCGCGGCAGCGGCTGGGCGTCCTGGGCACCTTGGCCGTGACGTCGCTGGGCCACCGGCCGGTGGACGGGTTCTACTCCAACGGAGGCACCACGATCACGTTGGGCCTCGG
Organism: Dactylosporangium sp. NPDC005555; assembly: GCF_040605635.1. Classification (NCBI taxonomy): domain Bacteria; kingdom Bacillati; phylum Actinomycetota; class Actinomycetes; order Micromonosporales; family Micromonosporaceae; genus Dactylosporangium; species Dactylosporangium sp. NPDC005555. Next base: position 131,341 of record NZ_JBEXDG010000026.1, on the reverse strand, counting down.
CCGGGTGGCCGACCGGCCCGTGGTCCGGGACGGCGCGCTCGGGATCGCGCCGACGATGCGGCTCAGCATGGCCTTTGACCACCGTGTCATCGACGGGGCGGCGGCCGCCGACCTCATGGGCGACCTGGTCGACGCGCTGGAGGGATTCCCCGCCGATCCGCCCGCCGATCCGGGCCCCGCCGTCGCGGCGCAGCCGGTCGGCGCGGCGCACGGGACGAACCGGTGACGCGGCGGCCTGACCAAGGAGGACACATGACCCCTGTCGTGATCGCGGGCGCCGGCCCCACGGGCCTGATGCTCGCCTGCGAGCTGCGGATCGCCGGTGTGCCGACCGTCGTGCTCGAGCGGCTCCCCGAGCCGACCGGTCAGTCGCGGGCGCTCGCCCTGCACGCGCGCTCGGCCGAGGTGCTCGACCAGCGCGGGCTGCTCGACCCGTTCCTCGCCGAAGGGGTCGTCTGGCCGAACGGTCACTACGCCGGGCTGCCGCTGGACATGCACCGGCTCGACGGCCGGCACAGGTACACGTTGCATGCCCCGCAGTCCCGCGTTGAGGCGCTGCTGGAGAAGGCCGCCGTGGGGCTCGGCGCGGACATCCGCCGAGGGCACGAGGTGGCCGGGCTCACGCAGGACGACGACGGGGTCGAGGTGACGGTCCGCGCCGACGGCGACGAGTACCAGCTGCCCGGCGCCTACCTGGTCGGCTGCGACGGCGGGCACAGCGTCGTGCGCAGGCTCGCCGGCATCGGCTTCCCCGGCCCGCCCTCCTCCCTGTGGGGCGTGCTCGCCGACGTCGACGCCTTCGACGCGCCGTTCCCCATCCGCGAGGCGATCATCACGCCGCGGGGATGGTTCTCGGTCATCCCGCTCAACGACCGGCTGACCCGGCTGATGTTCATCCGGGAGGAGCCGCCCGAGGGCGACGTCGAGCACCTGACCTCCGAGGACCTGCGCGTCATGGTCCGGGACATCTCCGGTCTGGACGTCGAGGTCGGCGAACCGCACTGGTCGTCCAAGTTCGGCGACGCGACCCGGCTCGCCGACCGGTACCGTGCAGGCCGCGTGTTCCTCGCCGGGGACGCCGCGCACATCCACTTCCCGCTCGCCGCGCAGGGGATGAACACCGGCATCCAGGACGCCGCCAACCTCGGCTGGAAGCTCGCCGCCACCGTCAACGGCTGGGCACCGCCCGGGCTGCTGGACACCTACCACGCCGAGCGGCACCCGGTCGGCGAGTTCGTCTGCACCAACGTCCGCGCGCAGATCTCTCTCACCTTCCCGCACGACCGGATGGCACCGGCCCGTGCGCTGCTGTCCCGGCTGCTCGAGTTCGACGACGTCCACGACTACCTCGCCGGGCGGATGTCCGGCACCGACGTGCGGTATCCGGTGGCCGGCGCGGAGGACGACCCGTGGCTCGGGCGGCGGCTCCCGGACGCGGCGCTGGCGACCGCCGGCGGCGCGACCACGGTGCTGGGCACGTTGCGCTCCGGGCGTGGGGTCCTGCTCGACCTGTCGCCGCACGCCGACCTGGCCGCCGCCCGCGGCTGGACCGGCCGGGTCGACATCGTGCACGCCGACCCGGTCGCCGAGCTGCCGCCCGCGGCGTTCCTCCTCCGGCCGGACGGTCACGTGGTGTGGCACGGCGGCACCGGCGACGGCGCGCTGGTCGATGCGCTGCACACCTGGTTCGGCTCGGCGGCCGAACCGGCGGCCGGACGGTCCGGCAGCGCCGCGGGAGTGGCGGGGGCCGCGTGAGCCGGCTCACCGGCCCGGCGCCGTCGGCGGCGGCCACGCGGCCGCCCGGCGGCGCGGAGCGGCGGCGCTGGGCGGCCGTCGCCGTCGTGTCCGTCTGCGTGCTCGTGCCGTTCATGGACATCACGATGATCGGCATCGACCTCACCAAGATCACTCGGGAGCTGTCGATCACCTGGGTGGGCGCGCAATGGGCCGTCGGCGGCTACCTGCTCGTCTGCGGCGTCTGCATGCTCGTCGTGCCAGCGGTCGGCGGTCGCTGGGGGTACCGGCGAACCCTCGCCGCCGGGTTCACGCTGTTCGGCGTCGGGGCGGTCGTCGCCGCGTGGGCGCCCGGGGCGGGTGTCTTCATCGCCGCCCGGGTCGCGATGGGCGTCGGCGCCGCCGTGGTGCTTCCGGCCTGGGTGAGCATCATCTCGGCGATGTTTCCGCCGGAGTCGCGCAAGCGCGCCTTCGCGGCCGGTGCGGCGTTCGTGTCGGCCACCACGCCGTTCGGCCCGATCATCGGTGGCGCGCTGCTGGACCGCGCCTGGTACGGCTCGCTGTTCGTGCTGGACGCCGTGATCGTGGCGCTGGTGGTGCCGTTCGTGCTCTGGCTCACCCCGGAGACCCGTGCCGGTGGGGGGCGCCGCCCCGACCTGATCGGAATCGGTCTGGCGGCGTGCGCCGCGACGGCGCTGTTCGCCGCGTTCGCCGGCGCCCGGCCCGGCTGGCAGCTCATGGCGTGCCTGGCGGCCGTGGTGGCGGCGCTCGCCGCGTTCGTCCGGCGGCAACGCACGGCGGTCGATCCCCTGATCGACCTGGTGGTGCTCCGCCGGCCCGGGTTCATCTGGTCGCAGCTCACCATTTCGTCGGTCAACTTCGCCTGGACCGGGCTGCTCTTCCTGCTGCCCGTGTACCTGCAGGTGGTGCGCGGCGCCAGTGCGCTCATGGTGGCGCTGCTGCTGGTGCCGCTGGCCGCGATGGCCAGTGTCGCCTCCCTGGTGACCGAGCGGGTGACCCGCCGGCTGGGCGTGCGCTGGACGGTGATCTGCGGCCTGCTGGTCTTCGCCGTAGGCCTCGCGCTGTTCTCCCTGGTCGTGGACCGTCCGGGCTACGCGCTGTTCGTGGCGGCGCTGGCGCTGGTGGGTCTGGGGGCCGGACTGCCGCAGGCGCCCGCGCTGGTCGCGGCGCTCGGCGCGCTGCCGGAGCGCTCCGCGGCGAACGGGCCGGGTGTCGTCAACGCGCTGCGCCACATCGGCGGTGCGCTGGGCGTGGCGGTCGGCGGCCTCGCCGTCGCCACGATCTTCACCAACGGCCTGGCCGGCTCCGGCGCGGCGGCGGCGCATGCCTCGGTCGTCGATCTCGCCGCCGGTGCGACGGGTTCCCTCGCGGCCGCCGCCTTCACGGAGGGCGTCGCCACCTCGCTGCGCGGCGGCGCCGTGCTGCTGGCCGCGCTCGCCGTGCTCGCGATGCTCTTGCCCGAGCGGCCGACCCGGCAACGCGACGACACGACCTCGGGACGCTGAGGGGCGCTGAGGAGCGCTTGCGGGGCACTGAGGGGCGGCTTGCGGGCTCGCGGGGCGTGTGCGGGGCGCGCGGGGCTTGCGGGGCGCTGAGCGGGGCGCGACGAGTCCCCTGGACCGGACTGAGGGGCGCTGAGGGCTCGGTTGGATGACCGGGCGCCGGCATCAGGCGTGTGTGACCCGGGTGCTACGGCCGCGGGTCCGGAAAAGCGCTCCGGCGCCGGTGATCCGCGACGACGGGTGTCACGGCTCCAGGCAGCGCAGCGCGGCGGTGAGGAATTCCTCCCTGGCGGTCGGCGAGAGTGTTCCGTCGCCGGCCTGCACCGCCCAGAACGTGCCCTGCTTGGCCACCGCGAACGCCGCCCAGGCCCGGGCCCGGCCCGCCTCGGTGGTATCGCCGTCGGCCAGCGACCGGACGAACGTCTGGACATGGCCCTCGACGTCATACAGGCGGCGCAGCACGGCATTGATGGACGGATCGTTGATCAGCAGCGCGTTGACCGTGTGGGTCTCCACCGTCAGGTCGATCAGCGCGCCGACCAGCTCCTTGGCACTCACCCGCTCCGTCTCGCAACGCTCGGCCAGAGCCGCATACGCCGAGACGGGCTCGGTGACGAGCGCCTCGAGAATCTCGTCCTTGGACTTGAAGTGGTAATACAGCGCTGCCTTGCTGGTGCCCAGCACGCGCGCGATGTCCGCGATGGACGTCCCGGCGAACCCGTGCGCCGCGAAGAGTTGCTGCGCGAGCGCCAGGATCCGCGCTCGGGTCCGCACGCCGTCCCGCTCAGCCGCAGCCACAAGATCACCCTCCCTGATGACGAGAATACGCTACTTGACGGCCGGTCGGTAATCGCATCGCCGCGTGCCGGCGGCAAGGTAGCGGCCAGGGGTGACCTCTTCGTGCTGATTTGCGGAAATGTGTCCGGTCGCTCGGGTTTTCGGTGATCGTTGAACCGGTCAACGGACGCTGAAGCATGAGGGGGCAGGCAGATGATGACCGTTACGTCGCGTGAGATCGTCGACCAGATGCTGCGCGCGGGTCGCCAGATGGACGCCGAGACGTTCGTGGAGCTGATGGCTCCCGACGGCTACATCGAGTGGCCGTTCCACCCGCCGGGGACGCCCGGGCGGGTGCAGGGCCGGGAGGACATCCGCCAGTTCCTGACGGCGACGGCCCAACCGTTCGTCAGGTTCGACGAGTACCGCGACCTGGTGGTGCACGAGACCGCCGACCCGGAAGTGGTCATCGCCGAATACGAAGCGCACGGCGCGGTCGTCGCCACGGGCGAGCCGTTCGAGCAGACCGTCATCGCCGTGTTCCGGGTCCGGGACGGTCAGATCCAGTCCTACCGCGACTATCTCAACCCGCTGCCCGTGGCGGAGGCGCTCGCCGCCGCGGCCGGCGCCGATCGCGGCCACGCGTAGGCACGTCGTGGTCCGTGCCGACCGGCGGGCGCCGGTCGGCACACTCGCCCGGCCCGTCAGCGCTTGTGACCGGTCACCAGGGTCTCCGTGTCGGCGAGCGCGTGCACGGCGGTGTCCGTGAACCCGCCGGCCGTCAGGTACCGCTGACAGTCCGACGCCCGGTAGTCGCTGCCGCCGCCGTCGCTGATCACGTACAGGTGGAGGCTCTCGATCAGTCTCGGCAGCACTTCCCGCTGCTCGTCGACCATGCGCTCGATCACGAGGATCGTGCCGCCGGGGTTCAGTGCCGCGTATGCCTTGGCGACCAGCGCGTACCGTGTCTCCGGCGCGAAGTTGTGCAGGATGTGCCCGAAGATGAAGACGTCGGCGGGCGGGAACTCGTCGGCGAAGAAGTTGCCGGGGTGGAACTCGACCCGGCCCTCCAGGCCGGCGGCGGCGATCTGCTCCAGCGCGAAGGGCCGCACCTGCGGCAGGTCGAACACGCTGCCGCGCAGGTGCGGGTGCGCCGAGGCGATCGTGGTGAGGTGCCGGCCGTCGGCGCCGCCCAGATCCACCACCGAGTCGTAGCCGCTCCAGTCGATCGCCTCGACCAGCGCGGGGCCGGTGAGCTTGTTGACCTCCTTCATCATCTCCAGCAGGTGGCGCGCCTGGGCCGGATCGTCGAGGATCGCGCTGAAGTTCTCGCGGGCGTTGCCGTCCGTGGACCCGGCCTCGTCGGAGCGGGTCAGCAGCCCGGTGAGGTTCTCCCAGGCGGCATAGAGGGACTTGTTGTAGTACTTGAGCATGCCGCCCATGTAGTCCGGGGCGCCGGGCACCAGGTAGCGGGCCGCGGCCGGGCTGTTGGCGAACTCCTCGTCCCCGGTCTTGCGCAGCACACCCAGCACCGCAAGGACGTTCAGGAAGTCCGGCGCGGCCTGCTCCCGCACGCCGAGCTTCGCGCAGATCTCATCGGTGGTCATCGGACCGGTCTTGAGCAGGTCGAACAGGCCGAGCTCGTCGGCGGCCAGCAGACACCGCGCCTCGGCGAATCTGTTGGCGATCGCGAGGAACCCGGACAAGTCATCGAGCGGCGCGACGGGTGACGTCATCGTTCGGACCTCCATTACGGCTTGGCCCGCCTTGGTCCCTGGCGGCGGATCGGCTTTCTCGCCAGCCTGGCCGGGTGGGCTAAGGTCTGGCTAACTCCGAGCGGGCGGCCCTGGGACAGTGCCGCCGCCCGTAGGTGGCCGCTTCCGGGGGATAGGGGTGGCGTTGCCTCCCGCTCCGCGCATCCGCGAGGCGCCTAGGGGTTTCCGGTCACCCAGGTGCTACTTAGCGTTGGTTCAGTGCGGATGACCGCTGAGTCGCCGTCATCTGCCGCACGGCGATGCTTGGTGTGAGACGGGTCCACCGCCGGCCGGCGCCGCGGATGTCGCTCGACCTCGAGCGGCGTCCGCCGCCGGGAGTGGCACCCGCCGGACTCAACCGCAGGCACCAGGCGCGGGTTCTCGAGACGGGGAGACGATGTCGCGCGACATGGCTGCGAAGAGCATGTGGATTCAGCGCTTTCACGGGGCGGCCGAAGGTGGGGCACGCCTCGTCTGCTTTCCGTATGCCGGTGGATCGGCCACCTACTACTTTCCGCTCTCGGCAGCGCTGGCGCCCGATGTCGAGGTCCTGGCGGTGCAGTATCCGGGCCGGCAGGAGCGGCGCCGGGAACGCCGCGTCGACAATGTGCCCGACCTCGCCGCCGGGGTGGCCGACGCGCTGCTGGACCACTCTGACCGCCCTTTCGCGTTCTTCGGCCACAGCATGGGCGCCGTCGTGGCCTTCGAGACGGCACGGCGGCTCCAGTCGGCCGGCCTTCGCACCCCGGTGCACCTGTTCGCCTCGGGGCGCCGCGCGCCGTCCTGCCGCCGCTCGGACCGGATCCATCAGCGCGATGACGCGGGCATCGTCGCGGAGCTGCTGCGGATGGGAGCGACCAGTCCGCAACTGCTGCAGGACGAGGAGGTCCGGGCGTCGATCGTGGCCACCGTCCGGGCGGACTACCGGGCGATCGAGACCTACACGGCCGAGCCCGGTGCGACGGTCCGGTGTCCGGTGACGGTCCTGGTCGGTGACGCCGACCCGCAGACCTCCGTCGACGAGGCGGCGGCGTGGCGTCATCACACTGCCGGTCCGTGCGACGTCAAAGTCTTTCCGGGCGGCCACTTCTATCTGAACACCGCCCGGGCAGAGGTCATCGACACGATCCGCAGCACCTTGTCCGAGATGTCAGTTCGGCTCCACGGGCAGGAGGTCGTATGAGATATGAGATTCTCGGCCGTCTGAGGGTCAGCGATGGACCGCGCGCCGCCACCATCGGCGCGCAGAAGGTCGAAACCCTGTTCGCCGTGCTGCTGAGCCGGCCGAACCAGATCATCTCCGCCAGCCAGCTGATGGACGAGATCTGGGGTGAGCACATCCCCGGACGGGCCGCTGCCGGCATCCACGTGTACACGTCGCAGGTCCGCAAGTTCCTGACCCGCTTCCGGGGCGCCGAGGCGCCGATCGTCACGATCTCCCCGGGATACGTCTTCGACCCCCAGGACGACGAGCTCGACTACCAGCTCTTCGAGCGGCTGACGCGGCTCGGCAGCAAACACGCCAGGGAGAAACGTCACCGGCAGGCCATCGCCCACTTCGAGGAGGCGCTCGCGCTGTGGCGGGGACCGGTGCTGATCGGTCTCGGTCTCGGCCCCATTCTCAGCGGATTCGCGGTGCGGCTGACGGAGTCCCGGATGGAGTGCACGGAGGCACTGATCGAGTCCTGTCTCACGCTGGGCCGGCACCGTGAGGTGATCGGGCGCCTGTACTCCCTGACCGTGGAGAACCCGCTCCGCGAAGCCTTCTACCGCCAGCTCATGCTCGCCCTGTACCGCTCGGACCGGCAGGCCGACGCGCTGAAGGTCTACCAGACCGCGCGCCTGACCCTCAAGGAGGAGCTGGGACTCGAGCCCTGCCGGGCACTGCAGGACCTGCAACGCGCGATCCTGTCGGCCGATTACCAGGCCGGCCGGTTCCGGGCCAGCTGAGACGCGCCTGTTAGCCGCCCTTTAGCCCGACCGCTGAGGATCGACGCAGGTCGGTCCAGCGAGGAGTGAGATGGACGTCTTCGAGGATCGGGCCCGCACGCGCGGGCAGTCGCCGAGCGAGCCGAGCGGTGGCCCGGAGGAGCTGTTGCGGCTGCATCGGGCCGGGCGGCTCGCCGCCGAGTACCCACGCGTCAAAGGCCTGCTCGCGGACCTGCCGGGAGCGGAACTGGCGCGGGCCGGGCAGTTGCTGACGCGGCTCGCCCCCGAGGACGTGCTGCGTGAGCACCCCGGCACGCCGGCCATGACGGTGGCGATCACCGGGCACGGGACGCTGTCGGCGCTGCGCCCGGTGCTGACCGCCGAGCTGGCGCGGCACGGGCTGCTGAGTCAGCCGGTCCTGGCCGACTTCGACGGCTACGTCTTCGACCTCGGCGACCCGGGCAGCGCGCTGTACGCGACCGATCCCGATCTCGTGCTCTGCGTGCTGGACCCGATGGTCGTCTTCGACGAGGTGCCGACGCCCTGGCGGCCGGCGGACGTCGGACGCGTCCTGGACGAGAAGGTCCGCCTCGTCGAGCAGCTGGCGGCGAAGTTCGCGGCGCGGGGACGGGGCAGCCTCGTCCTCAACACCATGCCGTCCCTGCGACGCTTCACCATGCAGCTCGTCGACCACCGGTCCCGTGCCCGGCTCGGCGCGCTCTGGCGCGAGGCCAACATGCGGCTGCTCCGCCTCACCGACGAGTTCCCGTCGGTCATCACGGTGGATCTCGATCCGCTGCTCGCCGGTGACGTCGCGGCCAGCGAGATCCAGATGTCCGTCTACGCCAAGGCGCACCTGTCGTCCGGTCTGCTGGCCGCCTACGCCCGCGAGGTGGGCCATCTGGCCCGCAACATCGCCGGCCTGACCAAGAAGGTGCTGGTGCTCGACCTGGACGGCACGGTGTGGGGAGGCGTGCTGGGCGAGGACGGCGTCGCGGGCATCGAGGTGGCCGACAGTTACCGGGGTGAGGCGTTCAACGAGTTCCAGCGGGTGGTCAAGCAGATCGGCGCGCAGGGTGTGCTCGTGGCCGCGGTGAGCAAGAACGACATCGAACCGGTCGAAGAGGCGCTGCGCGAACACCCGCGGATGCTCCTGCGCCAGGACGACTTCGTGCACGTGATCGCCAACTGGCGGCCGAAGCACGAGAACCTGGCCGCCCTCGCGGACACGCTGAACCTGGGTGTCGACAGCTTCGTGTTCGCCGACGACAGCGCGTACGAATGCGGCCTGGTGCGATACGCGCTCCCGGGCGTGCGGGTGCTCGCGCTCGACGACGAGCCGACCGGGCATGTCACCAGGCTCCTCGAGGACGGCTGGTTCGACGTCCGCGAGCTGACGGACGAGGACAAGGTCCGACCCGTCCGGTATCGCGAGGACCTGGCCCGCAAGAGCTTCCTCGACACGTTCGACTCGATCGAGGACTACCTGCGGGAGCTGGACGTCCGGGTCCGGCTCGCCCCGGCCACCGAGGCGGAGGCGGCCCGCGTCTCGCAGATCACGCTCCGGACGAACCAGTTCAACCTGACCACGAAGCGCCTGCAGACGCCCGACGTGCACGACCGTCTCGGCGCTGCGGACTCGCCGGTCCTGGCGATCCACGCCGGCGACCGCTTCGGCGACAACGGTCTGGTCGGTGCGGTGTTCCTGCGACGGACCGGCACCGCCCTGCACATCGACAACTTCCTGCTGAGCTGCCGCGCGTTCTCCCGCGGCATCGAGCAGGCCTGCCTGACCGCGCTGCTGCACCACGCGCACGCCACCGGCGCGGACGCGATGTTCGGCACGTACCGGGCGACCGCGAAGAACGGCATGGTGAAGGACTTCTACCCGCGCAACGGCTTCCGGAAGCTGGGCGACGACGGAGCGACGGTCACCTTCCGCCACGATCTCGCGCGGATCGCCGCGCCGCCCGAGGCGGTTACCCTCATCAACGAGCTGGGAGCGGACGCGTCATGAACACGATCGACGACTTCCTGCTGCTCGTCGAGACCGAGCTCGGTCTGCGGGTTTCTGCACAGGAGGCGGCGCGGAGCTTCGACCAGCTCGCAGGCTGGGACTCGATGCACCTCCTGACGCTGATCGCGGCGGTCGAGCGCAGCAGCGGCCGGCAGATGTCGCTGGCGCGCGTGCTCGAGGCGGCGAACCTGGAAGAGATCTATCTGCTCGCCGCACGGCGGTGAGCGCGGGCGGCGCGATGGACCGGATCGTCGTGGTGGGCGCGTCGGCCGCGGGCCTGGCCGCCGCGGAAACCCTGCGCCGCGAGGGTTTCGCCGGCACGCTCACCCTTGTCGGTGAGGAGTCGCACCCACCGTACGACCGGCCTCCGCTGTCCAAGCAGATCCTGGCCTCGGCCTGGGAACCGGAGCGGCTGCACCTGCGGACCGAGGCGCAGGTCGCCGCGCTCGACCTCGACGTGCGTCTCGGCGTCGGCGCCACCGGACTCGACGTCGCAGCCCGGTCGATCCGGCTGGCCGACGGCGGGCAGGTCGCCTACGACGGGCTGATCGTGGCGACGGGCGTGCGCCCCCGCCGGCTGCCGGGCGCGGCGGCACACGTGCTGCGGACCGTGCAGGACGCGGTCGCCCTGCGCGCGCGGCTCGGCCCGGGCCGCCGGCTCGCGGTGGTCGGCGCGGGCTTCCTCGGCGCCGAGGCGGCCGCCGTGGCCCGCGGCCTCGGCTGCGAGGTGGTGCTGCTCGAGCCCGCACCGGTGCCGCTGTCGCACGCGGTCGGCGAGACGATCGGCCGGGTCCTGTCCGAGGTCCACCGCGAGCACGGCGTGGACCTGCGCACCGGTGTCACGGTCGCCGAGACCGCCGAGGGCGGGCTGCGCCTGGCCGGCGGCGAGCAGGTCGAGGCCGACGAGATCCTGGTCGCGATCGGGTCGCTGCCCAACACCGAGTGGCTCGACGGCAGCGGCCTGGAGGTGGCCGACGGGCTGGTCTGCGACCGGTACAGCGCGGCCACCCCTGGCGTGTACGGCGCCGGTGACGTCGCCCGCTGGCACAACCCGCGCTTCGGCGTGACGATGCGCATCGAGCACCGCACCAACGCCGCCGAGCAGGGCATGGCGGCGGCCCACAACCTGCTGCACCCGTCCGCACGCAGACCTTTCGCGCCGGTGCCGTACTTCTGGTCCGAGCAGTACGACATGAAGATCCACGCCTACGGCTACCTGCGTGGTCACGACACCGTCGAGATCGTCGAAGGCGACCTGCGCCGGCGCCGCTTTCTCGCCACGTACCGCAGCAACGGCGCCCTGGTCGGCGCCCTGGCCGTCGGCATGCCCCCCGCCGCCGTGCGCCCCTGGCGCCGGGCCGTCGCCTCCGGCGCCACGCACCCGGCGTAGCCGGGACGGTCGACGGATGCGTCGACGCGCCGGTCGACGACGCCCGCCGGATCGTCCGCGCCGCCGGCGAGGGCCACCTCGGGGAAGCGAAGGTGGACGACCTCACGCTCGCGGTGAGCGAGGTCGTGGCGAACGCGTACCGGCACGGCCGGCCGCCGGTGCGCCTGCGGGTGTGGGTGGCCGACGGACGCGCGGTCGTGACCGTCGCCGACACCGGACCCGGCCCGCAGGACCCGTTCGCGGGGCTGCTGCCCGCACCCAGTGAGGACTCGGCCGGCTACGGGCTGTGGATCACGCACCAGATCTGCGACCACGTGAGCCTGCGGCGCACGCCGGAGGGCTTCACCGCCCGGCTGACCGTCCTGCAGCACCCGTCGCTGTCGTGATTACCTCGCCGGACAAGCGCGGCGCAACTCGTAAACGGCTTTTCCGGCACCCGCGCAAGAATGAAGAAGCGGTTCTCCCGTGGGGGATGGGATCGTGGCTGCGGCAATGAAACGCCCGCGGCGGCGACGGCTCCCCGAAAGGACGGACCATGGCGCACATCGATCTCAGGGTCGACGAGAAGCAGTTCCCCGGCATCACCGGACCGATGCGATTCCGCCCCGAGACAGCGAAACCGCTCAACGATCTCGCCGAGGTGCTGCTGCGCGCCCCGAATTCGCTGCCGTCCGGTGAGCGGGAGTTGATCGCCGCCTATGTGTCCGGGCGCAATGACTGCAACTTCTGCTGTTCGTCGCATTCGGCGTTCGCCGCGGTGCAGCTGGAGGAGGGCTACGCACTCGTCGACCAGGTCCGCGCGGACCTCGACACCGCGCCGGTCCCGGCCAAACTGCGGGCGTTGCTGCGCATCGCCGGCGCGGTGCAGATCAGCGGCCGTGAGGTCACGACCGAGCTGATCGAGGCGGCCCGTGCGGAAGGCGCGACGGATGTGGAGATCCACGACACGGTGCTGATCGCCGCCGCGTTCTGCATGTTCAACCGGTATGTCGACGGCCTGGGCACCTTCGCCCCCGAGGGCCGCGACGCCTACGCCGAGTCCGCGCGCCGCGTCGTCGAGCTCGGTTACGGGCAGGCGATCCCGGCCGCCTGAGCAACAACAGAGGTGGGCACCGCCGCCGGTGTCCGCGATGGTCGTGAGATGGATCGCGGACACCGGCTGCTCGACGCCGCACAGCGGTTGCGTGCGGACATGCTCGACCGGCTGGGCACCCTCGTCGCGTGCGAGTCGGCGCCGGGCGCACTGCCTCACCTCAGGTCCTGCGCCGGCCTGCTCGCCAGGTGGGGATCGCAGGTGCTCGGCCGGCCCGCCCAGCGGGTCGTGGTCGACGGCCTGCCGCACCTGCTGTGGCCGGCCGAGGACCAGCAGGTGCTGCTGCTCGGCCACTTCGACACGGTCTTCCCGGTCGGCACGATCCGGTCCAGGCCGTTCACCGTCCTGGGGGACATCGCGACGGGTCCCGGCGTGTGCGACATGAAGGCCGGCATCGTGCAGATGTTCGCCGCGCTGCGCCTGATCGAGGACACCTCCAGGGTAGGCGTCCTGCTCACCTGCGACGAGGAGACCGGCTCCGTCACGTCCCGGCCGTTGATCGAGCGGGAGGCGCGGCGCTCCTCAGCGGTCCTCGTCTGCGAGGCGGCAACCCCGGAGGGGGACGTGAAGGTGGCCAGGAAGGGCGGCTCCGTGTACAGCCTCACCGTCCAGGGCCGCGCCGCGCACGCCGGCGTCGAGCCGCACCGCGGCGTCAACGCCACGGTCGAGGTGGCCCATCAGATCCTCGCGCTGGGCGCGCTCGGTGCGACGGACGGCGGCGGCACCTCTGTCACCCCGACCCTGCTGTCCGCCGGCACCACCACCAACACGGTGCCCGACAGAGCCCACCTGGCCGTGGACGTCCGGGCCTGGACGAGGAGCGAGCTCGAACGCGTCGATGACGCCATCCGCGCACTGGTGCCGTTCCTGTCCGAGGCGACGCTCACCGTCGGCGGCGGGATCAACCGTTACCCGATGTCGGAGGAGCTCGCGCGGCCACTGCTGGAGCTCGCCCGCTCGACCGCCCGCGGTCTCGGCATCCCGGATCTCGGCGGCGCGTACGCCGCGGGCGCGTCCGACGGCAACTTCACCGCCGCGCTCGGCGTGCCGACCCTCGATGGCCTGGGCGCGGTCGGCGGTGGGACGCACGCGTCCGACGAGTACGTCTGCGTCGACCGCATGCCGGAACGCGCGGCGCTGCTGGCCGGTCTCGTCGACACGCTGTGCGCACAAGGGCGTCCCATCGACGAGGTCCCGTAACGTGCGGGAGCATGACGAGCATTGCAAAAGTAGGCGTCGAGGAGGAGTTCCTCGTCGTGGACACCGGCGGCGAGGTCGTACCGGAGGCGGCGGCCGTCGTGCACCTCGCGAGCCCTGCGCTCGGCGCCCGGGTCGGCGGCGAGATCACCAAGCTGCAGGTGGAAACCCGCACCGACCCGTGCCGCGACCTGAGCGTGCTCGGCGCGCAGCTCGCCGAGGCCCGGGCCGCCGTGCAGTCCGCCGCCCTGTCGGCCGGACTGCGGGTGATCGCGAGCGGTTCGCCGGTGCTCGGCCGTGCCGTGCCACCGCCGATCACCGAGGGGCCGCGCCAGGATCTCGGTAACGCCACGTTCCGCGGGCTGCACGACGAGCTCGCGATCTGCGCCGTCCACGTCCACGTGGAGCAGCTCGACCGGGACCGTGCCGTGCTGATCGGCAATCACCTGCGCCCGCACCTGCCGGTGCTGCTCGCCCTCACGGCCAACTCGCCCTTCTGGGCCGAGCGCGACACCGGGTACGCGAGCTGGCGCGGCGTGACCTGGGGGCGCTGGCCGGTCGCCGGCCCGCCGCCGTTCCTGACCTCGGCGCGGCAGTACGACGAGCACGTGGACCTGCTGCTCGACGCGGGTGCCCTGGTCGACCGCGGCACGATCTTCTGGGACCTGCGCCTGTCGGCGAGTCACCCGACGCTGGAGGTGCGGGTCGCGGACGTGCCCGTCACCGCCGAGGAGTCCCTGGCGCTCGCCGCGTTGGTCAGGGCACTCGCCACCGTCGCCGGGGAGGCCGTCGACCGGGGCGACGAGGGGCCGCGGCCGCTGCCTGAGCTGATGCGGCTCGCGTACTGGCGCGCCGCCCGCGACGGCATGGGCGGCCACGGCGTCGACGTCACCACGGGACGGCTGCTCCCGGCCGCCGCCCTCGCCGACCGTCTGGCCGCACTGGCCCGGCCGGCGCTCGAGGAGGCGGGCGACGTCGACCTGGTCGAGGGGTGGCTGGCGCGGCTCGCCACGCACGGCGACGGGGCGACCCGTCAGCGGGCCGCGGCGGCGGTGCGCGGCCGGCTCAGCGACGTCGTCGACGAGCTCGCCGCCGGCACCGCGCCGGATGTGCTCAGCCGCGAAGTCAGCACGCCTGCATAAGGACGAATCTGCTGTCTCCGCAACGCTGGTGGGGTCGGCCGCCGCGGCGACCGGCCCCACCGAGCAGGGGAGGTCATCAGGTGAGCGACGCAGACCTGCTACCCACGGTCCCGGTCCGGCACGAGCGCAGGCTTCCGGCGGACATGGTGCGCGAGGCGGAGGCGTTCGCCGAGCGGATGGCGCAGCGGCGCTCCGTGCGTGACTTCGCCGCCGAACCCATCCCCGACGGGGTGATCGAGGCCGCGATCCGGGCCGCGTCGACCGCGCCCAGCGGCGCCAACATCCAGCCGTGGCGGTTCGTCGTGCTGAGCGACCCCGAGCGCAAACGTCGGCTGCGCGAGGCGGCGGAGGCCGAGGAGCGCGCGTTCTACGACCGCCGTGCCTCGCAGGAGTGGCTGGGTGCGATCGCCGGGCTCGGCACCGACTGGCGCAAGCCGTTCCTGGAGACCGCACCCGCCGTCATCGTCGTGTTCGAGGTGCACCACGGGCCGCGCAGCCCGAAGCCCTACTACGTCAAGGAGTCCGTCGGCATCGCGGTCGGCCTGCTGATCACCGCGCTGCACCACGCGGGTCTCGTCACGCTGACGCACACACCCAGCCCGATGCGCTTCCTCAACGAGGTGTGCGAACGTCCGCCGGAGGAACGGCCGTACGTGGTGATGCCCGTCGGCCATCCCGCGTGCGACGCCCGGGTCCCCGACCTTGTCCGCAAACCCCTCGACGAGGTCATGGTCCGCTGGTGAGGTCCTGCTCCAGGAACTCGGTCAGCGGTGTGACGTGCCGGTCGGGCCGGCGCCACTCGGCCAGCAGATCCTCCAGCAGGTGGTGCTCGACCAGCAGGTGCCCGCCGCGGTACCGGCGGATCACCGGATGAATGAAGGCGCTCTCGCGGGCCCGGTCCGGCGTGGGATGCCGCTCGATCGCGAAGACGTCGCCGTAGTCGTCGCGCCCCCACCGCAGCGCGAGCGTGTACCAGTGCGTGGCGGCCGCGAACCGCTCCACGGCGTAGTCCTCCGGCAGGTCCTCGAAGTGGTGGAAGTCGCCGGTGGCGTCGTCGCGGACGAAGACGTCGCAGAGGTACTCGAACTGGGTCCACAGCGCCGAACTCCAGTTGACCCGGTCGAGCATCAGCTTGGTCAGCGACACCGCATCGGCCTGTGCCACCGTGAACGGCAGCGGCGTGCCCTCGTACCGCTCCCGCAGCATCCGGGTGAACGTCCGCAGGTTGTAGCGGAACCCGTCGATGAACGGCGACGAGGCGTGCTTGACGTCGCGGGCCTGCGCGATGGTCCCGGCGAAGTACAGGTCGTCGACGTTGGTGGACTGCCAGTCGGGGCGCAGCCCGGGCATCCGCCCGTCCCTGATCAGCTCCGGCCGTGACGTGTCGTCGAAGATGCCGGTGTCCATCCGGAAGCCGGTGCAGCGCAGCACGGTGTGGTAGTCGAGCACAGCCGTCTCGCCCTGGGCGTGCGTGTACGTGATCCGCACCTCGAACCGCCCGTCGACGGGCCGGATCTCGTCGATCGTGCAGTCCAGCACCGAATGCAGGGTCTTGAACTGGTAGCTGTCGAGGATCGCGCCGTACTGGCCGCGCACGTCCCCGGGGTGTTTGGTGTTCCACGCCAGGCGCAGCGGCTGCCGGCTGGCCAGGTGCACCATCGATGCCCGGCCGAGGATGGCCGACGCGGTCTCGAACGCGGAGTTGCCTTTGCCGATGATCAGCACCCGCTGGTCGTCGTACGCCTTCGGGTTGATCTCCATGTCCTCGTACCCGATGGCGTGCTCGATGCCCTTGATGTCCGGCACGAACGGATGTCCCCATCCGGCCGCGACGACGACGCATTCCGCGCGGACCTCACCCCGGTCGGTGCGCAGCGTGAACCCGTCACCGGTCCGGGTGATCCGCTGCACGGCCGTGCCGTAGCGGACGTTGAGCCTGTGCACGCGCTGAAACTCGGCGAGGTAGCGCACCAGGTCGTCGGCCGCCGGCAGGTATTCGTCGCTGAACTTCGTGAACAGCAGCTCGGGATCGTCGTTGAGCAGCGTGTTCCAGTCCCAGCGCAGGCGGATCTCCGGATCGGTGCTGTCGGTGTGCACCTTGTTGAGCGAGATGAGCCGGCGGTGGCGTGGAAACCGGCGGAAGAACCCGCCCGGCGCGTGTTCCCGCTCGAGCGTCAGGTAATCGGCACCGTGCTGCTGCAGGTAGTAGCTCAGTTGGACGCCGGCGGGTCCCGCCCCGACGATGACATATCTGTGTTGGCTGTCGGCCATCCCGCGCCTTTCGACGTAGAGGAATTGTATCGACACCATGGAATGGATGGCGACGCATGTCAACGTCAACGTCCCGGGCCCAGCCGAAGACGGGCCGCTGAGGCGGCAGGGTGCCGACCCGCACGCGCCATCGGCGCCGCTCTTCCCATGGCCGTCCCAGGTCCGCACACTGTGCCGGTGCGCAAGACACGGGTCTTCTGGACCGCGGCCGTCCTCGGTCTCGCCCTCGCCAACGGCTGGTTCCCTGGCTGCTCGACCAAGGTGACGGTCGAGCTTGCCGGCGGGGTGCGGACGAACGACGCTTCGTCGTGTCGGTCCGAAACGTCGCGCTTTGCTTGTTCGCTAACTGCGCTCCGGCGCCGTACCCTGTGCGAACGAAAGTTCGAGGGGTTCCGCAGCCAACGTTCCGACCGGACGGTAGGCTCGCAAGTCCCGCAGTGACACACAGGAGGCCGTAGATGGCTCGTGCGACGTCCGCCCGGCCGGAGTCGACCCGCCGCCGGCAGCGGTGGCCCGATGGGTACGACCCGGAGAACACCCGGAAATCGCTGATCACGAGCGCGCTGGAGCTGTTCGAGAAGCGCGGCTTCGACCGTACGTCGGTGCAGGAGATCGCGGACCAGGCGCAGCTCACGAAGGGTGCGTTCTACCACCACTTCGAGAGCAAGGACGACCTGCTGCGGCACATCCAGGAGGAGTACCTGGAGGCTCAGCTCGCCGCGATCCAGCAGATCGAGGCCGGCAGCGACGACCCGAAGGTGCGGGTCCAGGAGCTGATCCGGTTCAGTCTGACCAGTGTCGCCGAGTACCGGGCGCACGTGACGATCTTCTACCAGGAGCGGCGGTACCTGACGGGGGAGCTGTTCGCCGAGGTGACCCGCAAGCGGGACCTGGTCGAGGCGGCCTTCGCCGGGATGGTGCAGGACGGCGTCACCCGCGGTGTGTTCCGTGCGGACGTCGACGCCCGGATCGCGACGTTCGGTCTGGTCGGCATGTGCGCGTGGGCGTACCAGTGGCTCAACCTGAGCGGCCCGCTGAGCGTCGACGAGGTGGCCCGCCAGTTCAGCGCGATGGTCCTGGAGGGCCTGTACGCCTGACGAGCAGGGCGAACCCTTGAATTGGCCGCACTCGGTGTGGTAGATACCTTCCAGTCGGAATGATTGGGGGGTTCGTGACTCGAGCGGTTCGGGCAGGCATGGACTTCGTCACGGCGCTGGACCGGGGCAGCCTCGGCGGGCTCGCCCGGCTGTGCGCGCCCGGCGCGACCTGGTGGGTCGACAGCGGACCCGACCGGCGCGGCGGCGACCCGGAAGTATCGCCCGGCGGCAGCGGACGGTTCCCGCTGCACGGGCTGATGCTCATGGACGACAAGCTCACCCTGATGCGGTCGCTCGGGCCGAAGGCGTTCCCGACCGGCTGCCGGCAGGTCCCGCGCCGGGTGATCGCCGGGACCGGCACGTCCGTCATCGAGGTCGAAGGCCACGGCGTGCACGCCTCGGGCCTGGACTACGCCAACCGGTACGCGTTCGTGTTCGACGTCGACGCGGCCGGGGCGATCGTGTCGGTGCGCGAATACCTCGACACCATCCACGCCCAGCACGTCGTCGGCGGCGCCGCCCCGGTGCCCCGCACCACCCTGGACCGCGTCCCGCCGCCCGGCGCGCAACGACCGCAGAGCCGGGCGGAGGAGCTGGCGCTCGCGCTGTGGCCGGCCCTGGAGGCCGGTGACATCGCCGCGTTCGGTGCGCTGTTCGGCGTCGGCGCCACGTGGTGGACGGACTCCGGGCGGGACCGGGAGCGCGGGCGGCTGCACCGTACCGGCGACATCGCCGCGAACGGTCCGTTCCACGGCACCGTCGCCATCGCCGACAAACTCGCCGCGATGCGGGCCAGGATCGCCTCCGGTGCCTACGCCTCCGCCGCCGTCGCGGTCACCGCGCACCGGTGGGTCGCCGACGACACGCTCGTCGCCATCGAGGCGAGCGGCGACGCGACCCTGGGCGGCGGGCTGCGGTACCAGAACCGCTACCTGTGGGTCGTCGACGTGCGACCGGACGGCATCGCGCAGGTCCGCGAGTACTGCGACACCCTGCACATCGCCGACCTGATGGGTTACAGCGCATGACCGGGCTTCCCTACACGGACCTCAACCACGTCCTCACCACCACGCGGTCGGTGCGGCTGCGGCTGGACTACGACCGCCCGGTGCCGATCGACGTGATCGGCGAGTGCCTCCAGCTCGCGTTGCAGGCCCCGACCGGCGGCGCCGCCGAGGACTGGCGCTGGGTCGTGGTCGGCGACCCCTCCCTGAAGGCCGAGCTGGCCCGGCTGTACCTGGACGCCTATCTGGAATACGTGCACAAGCCGCTGCACAGCGCCGAGGGCACCGAGAGCCGGACCGTGCGGGGCCGCCTCGGCGGGGTCGACGAGCTCGGCGCGGTCAGCGCCCGGACCGCGCGGATCCTCAGCGGCGCCGAGCACCTCGCGCACCACATCGGCCGGGCGCCGTTCCTGGTCGTCCCGTGCGCGACCCGGCCCAACCCGGCCAAGGGCGGCCCCGGCACGCACTCGGCCGTGTACGGGTCGCTGTATCCGGCGATCTGGCAGTTCAACCTCGCACTGCGGGCCCGCGGGCTCGGCACCGTCATCACGACCCTGCACCTGCACCACGCCGCGGCCGCGGCCGCGCTGCTCGGCATCCCCGACGACGCCCTGCAGATCACCATGCTCCCGATCGCCTACACCCAGGGCACCGACTTCAAGGTCGCCGCCCGCAAGCCCGTCAGCAGCGTCGCCTTCCTCGACCGGTGGGGCGACCCGCTGCCCTACGAGGACAAACCCGTCGACCGCCTGACGGGAGAGGACACCACATGAGCGAGTTTTGCGAGCGAATCATGTTGCAGTGCGGTCTGGTGCCTCATGGCGCCGGCGAGCGGAGCGAGGTGGCGGCATGAGCGTCCCCGCCGTGATCACCGACATCGACGAGGTCCTGACCACCACCCGCGCGGTGCGCCGCCGCATGGACTTCACCCGGCCCGTCGACCGCGCCGTCGTGGAGCACTGCCTGCGCCTGGCCCAGCAGGCACCGATGGGCTCCAACCTCGAGGACTGGCGCGTCGTCGCGGTCGACGACCCCGCGCTGAAACGCCGCATCGGGGCGCTGTACACCGAGGTCTGGCACCAGACCGTCGAAGGGCCCCTGGCCGGCGGTGAGGCGGCGACGACCACCCGGCTGTCGCCGTCGGTGCGGCCCGACCCGGTGTCGCAGGACCGGCAGGCGCGGATCCTGACGGCCGTCAAGTACCTCGTCGACCACCTCGAGGAGGTGCCGGTCCTGGTCGTGCTGTGCAGCACCAAACCCGTCCCGCAGCGCCCGCTCGGCGGCACGGCGTCGGGCTACTACGGCTCGATCTTCCCGTTCGCCTGGTCGTTCCAGCTGGCGCTGCGCTCCCGCGGCCTGGGCTCGGTGATGGCGACCGCCCTCGCGCACAAGGCGAAACAGGTGCAGGAGGTGCTCGGCCTGCCCGAGGACTGGCGGCCGATCACGCTGCTGCCGGTCGCCTACACCAAGGGCCTCGACTTCCGGCCCGCCGCCCGCGCCGACCTCGCCGACGTGACGTTCTGGAACGGCGCCACCGAGCGGGCCGGATCCGCGCTCACGACAGAGCCGTCCGCGTGAGGGCCGCGTTCGTCACCGAGCCGTCCGCGGCAGACCCCGTCGCCGCCATCCAGGTCGGCGAACTCGACACCCCGGCCGTCCCCGACGGCTGGGTCCGCGTCGACGTGCGGGCCGGCGCGCTCAACATGCACGACCTGTGGACACTGCGCGGCGTCACCCGCCGCCCGCACACCGGCCCGCACGTGCTCGGCAGCGACGCCGCCGGGGTCGCCGAGGGCCGGGACGTCGTGGTCTACCCGGTGCTGCCCACGTCCGACGGCCGGGCCGTCGCGCACGCGACCCTGCTGCCCGACGCCGGCCACGGCGTGCTCGCCGAGCACATCGCCGTCCCGGCCGGGCACGTCGTGGCGCGTCCCGAGCATCTGGACTGGGCGGAGGCGGCGAGCCTGCCGACGGCGTGGCTGACCGCCTATCGGATGCTGTTCACCAAGGCCGCCCTCGCACCCGGTCAGGTGGTGCTGGTGCAGGGCGCCGGCGGGGGAGTGGCGACCGCCGCGGTCAGCCTCGCCGCCGCGGCCGGCGCCACGGTCATCGTCACCTCCCGGTCGGCGGAGAAACGCGAGCGGGCCCTCGCGCTCGGCGCCGCCGCGGCCCTCGAGACCGGCGCGCGGACCCCGCAGCCCGCCGACGTCGTCATCGAGACCGTCGGCGCCGCGACGTTCGAGCACTCGACCCGCTCCACCCGCGTCGGCGGGACGATCGTGGTCTGCGGCGGCACCAGCGGCTTCACCGCGAGCCTCGACCTCACCCGGCTGTTCGCCCGGGAGATCACCGTCCACGGGTCGACGATGGGGTCCCTGGAGGAGTTCCGGGCGCTGCTCGGCTTCGTCACCGAGCACCGGCTCCGGCCGGCCGTCGACAGCACCGTCGACCTCGCCGAGGCGTCCACCCAGGCCGCCCGGATGCTGTCCGGCGCCGCCTTCGGCAAACTCTGCGTGCGTGTCGCATGACCGCGGTCGTGATCACCCGTCGCGGCCCGGCGCTGTGGGCGCGGATCGACCGGCCCGGCGCCGGCAACGCGTGCAGCTCCGCGGTGATGGACGGCCTCGACGAGTGGCTCGCCGCAGCCGCGGATCCCGGCGTCCGGGCCCTCGTGCTCACCGGCACCGGCCGCAGCTTCTGCGCCGGCGCCGACCTCACCGAGGCCACGGCGCTCCTCGGTGATCTGCCCGCGCTGCGCTCGTTCCTGGACCGGGGCCGGAAGCTGGTCCGGGCTGTCTTGGCGGCAGGTGTACCGACGATCGCCGCCGTCAACGGTGCGGCCTTCGGCGGCGGCCTGGAGCTGCTGCTCGCCTGCGACATCGCGGTCGCCGCGGACACCGCCCGGATCGGCGACCGGCACATCGCCGTCGGTCAGGTCCCCGGGTGGGGCTCCAGCGTGCTGCTGCCGCACGCCGTCGGCCCGGCGCTCGCCAGGCGGCTGCTCATCGCCGGCGAGACCTGGACCGGCGAGGAGGCCGCACGCCGCGGACTCGTCAGCGAGGTCGTCCCCTCGGCGGACCTCGACCGGCACGTCGACGCACTCGCCGAGCGGATCGCGACCCTCGACGCGGCGGCGGTGCGGCGGATGCTGCGGGTCGCCCGGCCGGTCATCGCCGCCGACGCGTGGGACCGCGAATGGAACACCCTCACCGAGCACGTCGCCGCCCTCGCCACCGAACCGGAGTGACCATGCGACCCGTCCGCCTCACCACCGTGCCCGCCCCCGACGACCTGCTCGGACTGGTGGGCCAGGACCTCGGCGCCAGCGAGCCGCAGGTGGTCACCCAGGACCAGGTGGACCAGTTCGCCGACGTCACCAAGGACCACCAGTGGATCCACGTCGACGTCGAACGCGCCCGCTCCGGCCCGTTCGGCACCACGATCGTGCACGGCTTCCTGACCCTGGCCCTCGTGCCGCGCCTCCTCGCCGACATCCTCGAGGTCCAGACGTACTCGATGGGCGTCAACTACGGCATGGACCGGGTCCGCTTCGTCAAACCACTCCCACCCGGCGTCCAGATCCAGGGCACCGCCACCCTCCTGTCCGCGAAACCGATCGATGCCGAAGCCGGCCGCCCCGCCGGCGTCCAGGCCAAGGCATCGGTGGTCGTGGAGTTCACCGAGACCGGCGAGACCTGCTGCGCCGCGGAAATCCTCTTCCGCTACTACAGCTGACCCCGCCGGTCCTGACCCCTCGCCCCGACGACGGCCGATGAGCACGTCGGGGCCGGGCGGGCGCGGCCCGAGCGTCACCGCCAGTACCCACGGATGCGCCAGGAAGCCCGCCGCCCAGGCACTGAGCCCGGGCCCGCCGGCCGGCTCGACCGCGGGCGGCACGCCGATCGCCCGCTCGACCATCAGCGCGTTCGTGGCGTTCGCCTCGCCACGGCCGGATACGACCGGCGCGAGCATCACCAGCTCGCCCTACCGGTAGATCCTCACCGAAGTCGAGCCCGGCCTCTTCGCTCTCACCCAGAAACGGACGTTACCCTCCGAACCGCCTCTCAGCGGTGAGGTCGGCCAGTAGGTACTCGCCTTTGCGTGCTGCTGAAAACGGCCCGGGCCGGCCAAGCGGGCGCCGCGGTGCTGGGCGCCCGCTTGGCGGGTCAGCCGTTGTTGTCGATCAGGCCGGCGATCTCGTTGTAGATGAGGTGGGCCTTTGCGCCCTGGTTCGCCGGGCAGCCGCCGAGGTGGTGCAGGGCGACCACGCGGTGGGTGCCGCTCAGCACCGGCGAGCCGGAGTTGCCGCCCGAGGTGTCGCAGCTGTAGCTGATGTTGTACGTGTTGTAGTTCGCGTTGCTCACGGCGCAGGTCGGGCCGTTCTGCGTGTTCTCGAAAATCGACAGTCGCTTCGGGTTGCCGTCGCCGTGGCCCGGGATGTAGATGCGCGTGCCGGTGGTGGTGGCGCTCGTCGCCAGGTAGAGCGTGCCGAAGCTCTGGATGTTGGCGAAATTGTTCACCGAGTACAGCGTGTAGTCCAGCTGGCTCGAGCCGCCGCTGCTCACTTTGTACAGCGTGGCGCCGCTGACCTTGGTGCCGGCTCCGGGATTCCCGCCGCCGCACGTGGCGCACTGGTAGTTGAACTGCATCTCACTGGCGGTGACGGCGGCCTGCGTCGAGAAGCAGTGCTTGTTCGTCAGCATCCGGTTGGTGTTGCCGACCCGCCAGGTGGTGCACAGCCCGCCGCCGCCGATCAGCAGCCGGGCCACGGCCTGGCCGCGGGCGTACTCGGTGGGGTGGCTGTTCTGGTAGCACACCACGTCGCGGCGGGCGTCGGTGCTGCAGACGGACATGATGGAGAAGTTGTACCGGGTGATCTCCGCCTGGTCGTAGCCCCGCCAGAAGCGGTCGACGGTGACGGCGTTCGCACGGGAAGCTCGCTTGCTGTGCACTGTCACCACCGCGGTGTCGCCCTCGACCGACATCGCCCAGAAGCCCGGCTGCCCGTCGGTCGTGTAGTCCGAGCCGGTGTCCCGGCTCAGGTTGCGGTCGTACCGGTAGCTTTCCCGGCCGTCGGGGCTCGACACGGTGACGTATTCGCCGCGGGCCAGCCGGAGGGCACTGATGTGGACCTTGACGTAGGTCGCGCCGGGATGCGAGATGACCTGTGTGCGGCCGGTGGCGGCATTGGCCGGCGCGGCGCCGATGGTGCGAAGTTCGCCGACGGTCGTGACGCCCTCCGCCGAGAACTGGTCCGATGCAGATGCGCGCACGGAGCCCGGCGCGACCGGCTGCACCTCGGCGTGGGCGGCCGACGTCGGCAGCAGACCCAGCCCGAGCACGCAGGCACTGCCTGCGACTGCCGCGGTCCGCAGCCAGCGCAGTACATGTCTCATCGTTCCTCCCCAGGAATCGGCACCTGTAGATGCTTCCCGCCTTCATACAGGAGACCGCAACGACATACAACAGTATCGATGCGTACGACGACGCGCCTGGAGATAGCAGTTTGCTCATATCGCGCGCTCGTACCGACGACAGCGCATGCGATCGGGGAATGGGATTGGTGCTCAGAGTTTGTAGTTGCCGGGCGGCAGCGGACCGGGGCTGGTGCCCGGCAGGTTCGCCAGCAGCGGGCCTCCGTACGTCGCGGCGTCAGTGGGATGGCGCCAGCCGACGTCCAGACTGATCGTGGCCGCGAGGTCGTTGGCCTCAATGAACTCCCACATTTCGTCGCTGAAGTCGTCGTCGCGGCCGAGATGTTCCTCGGGCCGGCCGGGCACACCGTTGTCCCGCATCCACTGCCGCTCGATGGGCAAGGGTTCACCGGACGACTGCTGCGGATCGATGCTGCTGAACCGCCGGACGGTGGCGCCGTTGCGGGCGACCAGCCACGCCGATCCATCCCCCTGTGCGCCGAAGTAGAACGCGTGGGCCTCCCCGTACTCCGCACTCAACCGCTCCAACGTCACCTTCACGTCGTTGTGGCGTTTGCCGAAGGCGTTACATCCGGGCCCGACGACAGGCGTCCAGCCGTTGACCGCCGGGCCGACGTAGACCTTGCCGGCGTCGCGATCGCAGTGCTCGAGGATGTCAATGACGCTGCAAGCCAGGTCATACGTCACAGGCCGCGGACCGGTCAGGCCGATCGATGCCATCACCGCTGTCTGGTCGTTACTGGGGATGCACCACCAGTACGTCCAGCACGACATCACCGGCCGTAGAGCATCGTTCCGCCGCCGGATCCGGACCAGCCGCTCCACCGAAGCGATGTCCGCGGGCTCCAGCGCCGCCTCGCCACCCAGATAGGCCAGCGCGTCGAGCGCTGTCAGCCGCAGGTGTCCAGGACCGTCACGCCGGACGGCGCGCAACGCCGCCAGCGTCTCCGGCGTGTCGTCGAGACGGCGCAGGATTCTCCCGCGCCCTTCCGAACGCGCTGCGGCGCGCAACTGCTCCAACACCTCGCGAACATCAACCACGCGGACAACCTAGCGCCTCCGACGCAGGTCCCTCGGCCTCAATTCCAGCAATTGACCTTTGCCCGGCAAGCGACACGGATGGCATGCCTCAGGCCAACATCAGCCACACTGACATGCCGCGAAGTGTCCGCGACGTTCCGTGACGAGCCTCTCGGTTGC
This sequence comes from Dactylosporangium sp. NPDC005555, assembly GCF_040605635.1. Classification (NCBI taxonomy): domain Bacteria; kingdom Bacillati; phylum Actinomycetota; class Actinomycetes; order Micromonosporales; family Micromonosporaceae; genus Dactylosporangium; species Dactylosporangium sp. NPDC005555. Next base: position 105,778 of record NZ_JBEXDG010000026.1, on the reverse strand, counting down.
CTTGTGTTCCTGGCATCCATTCGCGCCGATGAGTGCGCCTGCCGGTCGTCGTCGGAACGTCGTACCCGACCGTTCAGTCGACGCGGATGTGCAGCGCGGTGGTGTCCGGTTCCGCGGCGAAGCGCGCGGCGAACTCGTCCTGCAGCGAAAACAGTTCGGCCATCGGCGCCGGTCCGCGGGTGGTGGCGGCGAGGTCCTGGTGCGCTTCCAGGGACCACAGGAACGGGTAGACCGTGATGCCGTGCGACAGCGGCAGCGCGCGGGTCTCCGCTTGCCAGCCCGTCCATCGCAGCGACTCGTAGAACTGCGTTGTGCCGCCCTCGGCGATCCACGACAGCCAGGCGCCATGACCTGCGCCGAGGGATTCCCATGCCAGGGTGTCGGGGGCGAAGTAGCAGACGTCGCCGGCGTTTCCGGGCCGGCCGGACGCCGCCGGATCGGCGCCGTTGACCTCGAACCGCCCACCGAGGACGTCATGACCCACCACGAGCGAAGCAGGCGGTCGACCGTCACCGGGCAGGCCGTTGGCATGCGCCAACGACGGCAGGCCGGCCTCATCACCGCCGCCGAGCACCCTGAGCCAGCCGTCGTCGACGAGCAACCCGCCGGTGTGCAGCGCCAAGGCGCCGAGCCGGGACCGGCTGGAAACCTGCAGCCGATACAGACAGTCCCGGCCGGCCCCGGCAGCAACCGGCAGAATGGTGACCTGCGGATTGGACAGCAGGTGCGCCTCCAGGGCCGGCCACGCGGGCTCCGGCGTCGCTGTCAGCTCTTCCACACCGCGCATCCGATCATCATGCCCTGCGCGATGCGCACTGCGGCGAACGGGCATCCAACGTGATGTTCATGGCTGCCGGTCGGGCGCTGCGGCTCGGCAAGCGCACTGTCCGTGCCGAGGTCAGCGCGGCTGATCACGGGCCAGGGAACCTACTCGCGGACCACCCGGTCGATGCGGCGGTCGGGGATGATCCACATGATCGCCGCGCCGACGAAACACGCCAGGGCGATCCAGACGCCGATGCGTCCGCTCCGGTCGATCGACAGAGCGCTGAGGGCCCCGGCGAGGTAGAGCACGGGGGAGAGCTTGCCCTTGAGGTCACGGCCGACGGCCCGCCTCAGCGGCGAGTCCGGTCCCTGCCCTCGGATGATCACGGTTTGGAGCACGAAGTACGCGATGGCCGCGGCGAGCAGGTTCAGGCCGTACATGACGACCGGGGTCGGCTCGAACCTCGACTCGTCCATCCAGGCCGTCGTGAACGGGAACAGCGACAAGCAGAACAGCAGTGCCAGGTTCGCCCACAGCACGCCGCCGCCGACCTGCCGCACCAGATGGAACATGTGATGGTGGTTGTTCCAGTAGATGCCCACATAGACGAAGCTGAGCAGATAGGTCAGCAGCCCGACGCCGGTCGTGTGAAGAAGCCCGGCGAGGTCGTGATCCTCCGGCACCTTCAGCTCCAGCACCATGATCGTGATGATGATGGCGAGCACGCCGTCACTGAACGCTTCGAGTCGACTGGTCCTCACCGCCCTGCCGCCCGTCGCCCGTTGAGGATCCACTTGTTCGACGCTGTCATGTCCTGCCCCTGTTGCTGATGGCCGATACCGGCTGGGGACCGTGGTCGCCGGTCTTTGTGTCGTCACCGGCCAAGACCGGGCAGCCGTGGAATCTGTGACACCCCGCCGGCGTGTCACACGTCGCCGGGCTGCCCTGTCATGACTGGTGTTCACCCGCGCACCGCATGGAGGAAAAGATGAGTTTCCCCGCCGGCGACGAGACCTTCCTGCATAGGCTCGAGCACAACGTCAGGGCAGAGTTGGCACAGGCCGAGACCAGCCCGCTCGATGCCGCCCTCGCAGTGCCGATCGACGAGTGGATGTTCGACCCGGCGGATGCCGAGCGCGAGGAAGTGGGCCTCCGCAGCCTTCTCGGCGCAGTCGAGGCCCTGGAAGGCGGCCCACGACCCGCCGAGCGGGACCGCGACCGAGGTGCCTGAGAGCTGGCAGCCACATGGCCGCCCGCGACCGTTGTCTCAGGCTGGTGCGCGCTGTGGACCGGCCCGCTACGGGCTGATGCCGCCGGGCGCAGCGTGCGAAACGCCTCGACGGCCGGCTCGCCGCCGGCCCCATCGGCCCGGCCGACCTGCTCACCTTCAGTACACCTCGAAATATCTGACGACCGTCGGTCACAACCGGCGGTGCCGTCCGGTCATAGCTGACGCAGACAGGTAAACCCGCAACAGAGGGAGCGAAAGACATGAAGATCGCCGTGCTGGGTGGCACCGGGCTCATCGGGTCGCAGGTCGTCAAGATCCTGCAGGCCGAGGGGCACGATGCGGTGCCGCTGTCCCCGTCGAACGGGGTGGACCTGCTCACCGGCGAGGGCCTCGACATCGGGCTCAAGGGCGCCGACGTCGTGCTGAATCTGACCAACTCGCCGACCTTCGACGAGGCATCGGCCGACTTCTTCCGCACCACGATGGACAACCTGCTGGCGGCCGCGCAGCGCGAGGGCGTCGGCCACACCGTGATCCTCTCGATCGTCGGCGTCGACCAGGTGCCGGACCTCGCCTACTACCGCGCCAAGGTGCTGCAGGAGGAGATCCTGAAGGCCGGCCCGGTGCCGTACTCGATCGTCCGCGCCACCCAGTTCTTCGAGTTCGTCGACGCGATCCTCTCCTGGACCGCCGACGGCGACACGGTGCGGCTGCCCGGCACGCCGGTGCAGCCGATGGCGTCGGCCGACGTCGCGAAGGCGGTGGCCGACGTCGCCGTGGGTGCGCCGCTGCAGGGCACCCGGAACGTGGCCGGCCCGGAGGTCTTCACGCTCGACGAGTGGGGCCGCGCCGCGCTGGCCGCCAAGGGCGACCAGCGCACGGTCGTCGTCGACCCGACCGCCGGCATGTTCGGCGCGGTGTCCGGCGACGTCCTGACCGCCCCGGAGGGCGCAGTCCTCGCGAAGACCGCCTACCGCGACTGGCTGACCCGCTAGGCGCCGTGATCGGCGGCCGGCGCCTCGTCGAGGTGCTGGCCGCCGATCACTTTCAGAAGCTCGAGTTTCTCGCTGCTCTCGCTGCCGGGTTGCGCGGTGTAGACGACCAGCTGCTGCGACTGGTCCGGATCGATCAGCCGCTGGCAGTGCAGGTCGATCGGCCCGACCTCCGGGTGCATGAGCCGGACCTGGCCACAGTAACGGCTCGCCACCGGGTGCTCGCGCCAGAGCGCGGCGAACTCCGGGCTTTCCGCGAGCAGCGCGCCGACCAGCGCGCCCGCCCGGGAGTCCTTGCCGTCACGGATGTACGACTCGTGCAGGTCCGCGACGATGAGCGGCCCTTCCGCGGGCCGGAGCAGCCGCGTCGCCGGGTCGGTGAACCAGCGATAGTGCAGACTGCGCGCGAGACCGTTGTGGACGCTCTCGTCGCCGATCAGGGCGACGGACAGCGGGGTCTGCAGCAATGTATCGCCGAGCGGGCTCACCACCTGCGCCGCGGCATCTCGCAGACCGTCGAAGACGCGCATCATCCCAGGGTTGACGTGGTTGTCGGTGGAGCGGCGCGGAGTGGCGTACCCGGCCAGCCGGAAGAGATGGTCACGCTCCTGCATGGACAGTCGCAACCCGCGGGCGAGCGCGCCGAGGATCTGCTCGGAGGGGTGTGGGCCGCGCGGCTGCTCGAGGCGGCTGTAGTAGTCGATCGACATGTCGGAGAGCACCGCGACCTCTTCGCGGCGCAGGCCGTGCGTGCGCCTCCGCCGGCCGCGGGGCAGCCCCACATCCTCCGGTTGCAGGGCTTCACGACGGGTGCGCAGGTACTCGGCCAGCCGTTCACGGTCCATGCTCACACCGCCGCGAACTCGACACCGGCGAGACGCTGCGAGACGTCCCACAACCTGGCGGCCCCGGCCCCGTCGCGTGCCGGACGGTAGAGGTCCAGCTCGGCCGGACCGCCGGTGAACTGGCCGAACCCGTCCGGGCCGTAGAAGTGGCCACCCTCCGCCTCGGGGCTGGTGGCCGCGTACAGTGCCGGGAGCAGGCCCCGGTCGACGCCCTGGACCAGCACGCCCCAGCTCGCCAGGCGCCGCATGACGGCCTCGATCGGCGAGGGCTTCTCCCGGCCCAGGTTGGGGCCGGTGGCGTACAGGCCGGTCAGGGTCGTGCCCGGGTGGGCGGCGTTGCTGACGATTCCCCACCCGGCCGCTCGCGAACGCCGGTCGAGCTCGAGCGCGAACATCAGGTTCGCGAGCTTCGACTGGTTGTACGCCCGGACCGGTGCGTACGACCCCTCGCTCTGCAGGTCTTCCCAGTTCAGCTTGGCGTGCCGCGCCGCGCTGCTGGTCATGGTCGTCACCCGGGCCCCGCCGGCGCTCAGCAGTGGCAGCAGCCGGCCGGTGAGCGCGAAGTGCCCGATGTGGTTGGTCCCGAGCTGCAGCTCCAGGCGGTCGGCGGTGACGTGCCGCGTGGCCGGCGCCATCAGCCCGGCGTTGTTGATCAGGATGTGGATCGGCCGCCCTTCGGCGTTCAGGGCGTCCCCGAGCGCCTCGACCGACGTCAGCGCGGCCAGGTCGAGCTCGCGGAGCGACACGTGGGCGCCGGGCGCCTCAGCGCGGATGCGGCGCAGCGCGGCTTCGCCCTTTGCCTCGTCGCGGACCGGCAGGAGGACCTCGGCACCGGCCGCGGCCAGGCGGGTCGCCAGGCCGAGTCCAAGGCCACTGCTCGCTCCGGTCACCACGGCGAGCCGTCCGGTCAGATCAACGGTGTTGTGCATGGCCACCTTCTTCATGCCTCAACGCTGACGCCGCTGGTCGTTCGCAGCCATGTACTGCCAGTACAAGGCTGCGCCGTCAGCCGGTTCCAGGCAGCGGGACACAGTGCAGACAGGCAACCTCCGTCTTCTGTCTCTCGCTGCCAGCAGCCATGACAGGGCAGGCGCTCACGCTGTGACAGTGGCGAACGCCGCGATCTTGTGAGGGTTCATCATCCACAGCACCTGATCGATACCGGTCTCGGAGGCGTTGATCGTGACCATGCCGAGCAGCGCGTCGCCGCGGCGCATGACCGCGCTGGTCTGCCCGTTCGTCGTGACCCACCGCACGTCCACGCCCTCCCAGTACCAGCTGGAGAACGCCGCCGTGTACCTCGCCACCCGGGCCGCACCCACGACCGCCTTGCGGGAGATCTGACGCGCGCCGTTGCCGTCGGAGACGCTCGCCACCTCGGCCGCGAACAGCTTCTCGAGCATCTCGAGGTCGCCGGTGCGGGCGGCATCGAGGAAGGTCGCCAGCAGCCGCCGCTGCGCGGTCTGCGGCACCGGGAGCTTCCGCCCGCCGGCGACGTGCTTGCGCGCCCGGCTGACCAGCTGGCGGACGGCCGGCTCGGTGGACTGCAGGATCGCGGCGATCTGCTGGTACGGGTAGTCGAACGCCTCCCGTAGTACGTACGCCGCCCGCTCGTGCGGCGTGAGCTTCTCCATCAGCATCAGCACCGCGAGCTCCAGCGCCTCCCCGCGCTCGGCGCCCAGCAACGGGTCTGCGCTCGTGTCGACCGGCTCCGGCAGCCAAGGCCCGATGTACGTCTCGCGGCGCGCCCGGGCCGACTGCAACTCGTTGATGGCCAGCCGCGTCGTGGTCGTCGCCAGAAACGCCCCCGGATTGTTGACGACGCTGCGATCGGTCGTCTGCCAGCGCAGCCAGACGTCCTGCACCAGATCCTCGGCCTCGCTGACGCTGCCGAGCATGCGGTACGCGATCCCGAACAAGCGTCGACGCACGCCCGTGAAAATCGACGCCGCGTCGTCGAGATCTCCCACCACCGGCTGTTCCCCCAAGGTCGTTTGCGACTCCCAGGCTAACCGCTGTCCATCACTCGCGAGCCTGAGCGCCGGTCGCATACCGCCTGTTCCGAAGTGCGGCTTCCAGCCGGTCGCGGACGTCGGGCTGGGTGGCGATCCGCTCGTTGAGGACCGCCAGCCGCTCCAGCGCGACCCGCAGCCCCGCGCTGGAGGGCGGCGCGGCGGCGACATCGCCGTCCAGGCATGGCAGAAACACGCGGACATCTGCGCGGGCCCGTCCTCGGCGGTGACAACCCGGTGGATTCCTGTTCGCGGGCGCACAGCGATCCACCGGGTTGTCCGCGCGGTTGACTGCTACCTGCGCAACGGCTTCGAGCACCGCTGTGGGAGTCCGCCGGACCCTGGCGGGAGCTACTCCGTGGGGCCGGTGGGGGCGACGAAGCGGCCGCGGTAGAAGGACAGGGCCGGGACCTTTGTCGGTTTCAGGTGTACGTGGTCGATGTCCAGCAGGACGATGACGTGGTCGCCGCTGGTGATCACGTCGTCGCGGACGCCGGCCAGGATCGCGGGGGTGCCGGGCAGGAGGGGGACGCCGTCGGGGCCGGGGGACCAGGAGACGCCGCTGAGCTTCTCGGCGCCGGACAGGCCTGAGGTGGCGAACCGGCGGGCGATGTCCTCCTGGTCCTGGCCGAGGATGTGGATCGCGATCCGGTCCGCGGCGACGAGCACCTTGAAGCTCGACGACGAGGTCGCGACGCAGAACAGCACCTTGGCGGGGGAGAGGGAGACCGACGTGAACGAGTTGACGGTCAGCGCGGCCACGGCGCCGCCGGCGGCCGTCGCGGTCACGGCGGTGACGCCGGTGGGGAAGTGCCCGCAGACCTGGCGGAACTCGGCGGAGTCGAAGAGGGGCTCGGTCGTCATCGGTCCACCGCCGGGTGAGAAGAGTGAGGAGCGTCGGGGCGCAGGCCGCCTTCGAGCTGGACCAGGCAGAGGGTGTGCCCGCCGGGGTCCTTCACCAGGTGGAGCCGCCCGTGCGGGCTGTCGACGGGGCCGACGGTCGGCATGCCGCCCAGGTCGGACACCCGCGTCAGCGCGTCGTCGAGGTCGCCGGCGTTGAAGTACGTGATCCACTTCGACGGGATGATGTTCGGCCACTCGTTGTCCAGTTCCAGGACGCCGGCGACGGGGACGTCGCCGAGCATGAGGACCGTGTACGGACGGGCGGTCGGCGAGTCGTCGCGCTGTTGCGTGGTGTAGCCGAACAGGTCCTGGTAGTAGGCGACCGAGCGTTGCGGCTCGCCGGTGTCCAGTTCGTTCCAGCACAGGGCGCCGACGGTGTTGAGCGTCTGCACCCCCGCGCGGGACTCACCCTGGTACAGGCCGAACGCCGCGCCGAACGGGTCGATGACCACGGCGCCGGTGCCGGCCGCCGGCAGGTAGCGCGGCGGGGTGACGAGCTCCCCGCCGAGCGTGACCGCCTGGTCGGCGCAGCGTGTGACGTCGTCGACGGCGAAGTAGGCGATCCAGCCCCGGGGGCGTCCGCCGTGCAGGCCCGCGGCGTCGGAGATGCCGGCGACATCGTGCCCGTCGACGCTGCACATCCGGTACGTGGTGGCGCCGAGCTGCTCGTGCCGCACGGTCCAGCCGAGCAGCTCGCGGTAGAAGTCCTCGGCCTGCTGCGGGTCGGTGGTGCACAGCTCCACCCAGACGGCCTCGCCGGCCTGGAACGCCCGCGTCACGCGGTCACGCTCGCGACGATCGTGCGGGCGGAGACCTGGTAGGCGTGTTCGGGGGAGCCGGTGGCGAGGCTCGACTCGACCACCTCGACGACCGCGCGCAGGGTGTGCGGCGGCACGGCGGCGAGCGCGTCGACGAGGGTGTCGACCTCGCTGTCGAGGTCGTCGGCGGCGACCACCCGGGCGACCAGCCCCCAGCCGAGCAGCTGGGTGGCGGTCGCGGTGCTCGCGCCGGTCACCAGTGCGTACGCGTGTGGGCGGGGCAGCGCCTGGGCGATCAGGTGGCCGACGCCGGCGGGTGCGAAGCCGAAGCGGGCCTCGGGCAGCGACAGCCGGGCGTCGGCGGCGGCCACCGGCAGGTGGATGGCGCCGAGCAGGCCGACGCCGAAGCCGATGACTTTTCCGCGGACCGCGCTGACCACGGGCACCGGCAGCCGCCTGATGCGGCCGAGTGCCGTGTCGCTGTCGCGGAGCCCGGCGGCGACGGCCTCCTGGCCGGCGCCGGCGAGCGCGCCGAAGGACGTGGTGTCCCAGCCGCCGCAGAAGTGCCGGCCGGCCATGTCGAGCCGGATCACGGCGCAGGCGTCGTCCGCGGCGGCGGTCTCCATCGTGGCGACGAGCTCGGCGAGCGCGTCGTCGTCGAAGCAGTTGCCGCGGGCCGCGTTGTCGTAGCGGACGCGGGCGACGCGACCGTCGTGTTCGCGGGTCAGGTTGATGGCCACGGGCGGATCATACATACCAGTCGGTATGAACACAACGATGCTGGCAGACGTGGGTGTGTCACACGACCGTCACGGAGGCGACACCGGTTCGACCTGTTGACTTGATACCGGCTGGTCGGTACTTTGTGGCCAGCGTCACGGCCGCGCCCTGCGGCGACATGACGGGTCCATCGTTGTGAAGGACGTCCATAATGCTCATGAACTCCTTGCGATCCCGGCGGCCGTTGGCGCTGGTCGCCTCCCTTGCCCTCGCGAGCGCCAGCCTCACCGCCTGCGGTGACTCGGAGCCCGGCACCGCGCAGTCGGCCGGCCCGTTCACCGTCCGGGCGCTGCTCGCAGCCCAGCCCGCCACCCTCGACCCGATCGTCGGCGCGCGGTCGGCCCAGATCGTCTGGGCCACCATGATCGAGCCGCTGATCAACACCGACGCCAGCCTCAAGCCGATCGACACCGGCCTGCTCACGAGCTGGACCCGCACCGACCCGACCACCTGGACGTTCAAGGTGCGGCCCGACATCAGCTTCAGCAACGGCGAGAAGGCCGACGCGGCGGCGGTCGCCAACACCCTCACGCTCACCCGTGACACCGCGGCGTCGCAGCTCAAGTCGTACTTCACCAACGTGGCCGACATCCAGGCGCCGGACGCGACCACGGTCGTGGTGAAGACCAAGACCTCCCAGTACAACTTCGCCGACCTGCTCACCACCGTCTACCTGGTGCCACCGAAGTACTACCAGGAGAAGGGCACGGCGGGCTTCGCCGCCGCCCCCGTCGGCACCGGCCCCTACGTGTGGGCCGGCTCGAACGCGGGCCGCGACATGTCGGTCAAGAAGAACCCCGACTACTGGGGCTCGAAGAAGGCGATCAACGACGGCATCACCTTCACCTGGGCGAACGAGGCCGCACAGCGGCTCGCCCTGATCCAGAGTAAGAGTGTGGACGTCTCCTTCGACCTGCCGCCGGCCCAGGCCACCACGGCCAAGAAGGCGGGCATCGCGGTGACGAGCACCGAAACCGCTATCAAGATCATCGCGTTCCTGGACTCGACGAAGGCGCCCTTCGACGACCCGAAGCTGCGCGAGGCGGCCGCCCTGGCCATCGACCGGGACGCGATCGTCAAGGGCATCTTCGACGGCCAGGCCGTCGCCGACGCCGGCCTGCTCAACGTCAGCCCCGGCCAGAAGCCGGCGCAGAGCGTGACCGCCGACCCGGCCAAGGCCAAGGAGCTCGTCGGCGCTTCGGCCCCGGCCGTGCAGATCCACTACCCGGCGGCGCAGTACACCAACATCGAAGAGGTCTCCCAGGCCGTCGGTGGCGCCCTCGAGAAGGCCGGCTTCAAGGTCACCTACGTGCCGATCGACTACGGCACCCTCGTGAAGCGGGTCGTCGGCCGCCAGGTCCCCGGCATCGCGATCTTCGCCGGCGTGCCCAACGTCGCCGTCCCGGACTTCTTCACCAGCGGCTTCATGAAGACCAAGTCGATCACCGGCAACTGCCCGGACGCGAAGATCGACGAGCTGTCCCAGAAGGCCCTGGAGCAGACCGACGCCGCGGCGGCTGCCCCGATCTACGAGGAGCTCAACACGATCGGCGTGGTCGAGAAGCACTGCTACGTGCCGCTGTACCGGCAGGTGTTCAACTACGCCACCGCCGGCAGCGTCAAGGGTCTGGTGTTCGGTCCGCTGAACACCGTCGACTTCACGCAGACGACCCGCTGACAATGTCCGACGTCGTGCAGAAGGGGATGCCGGGCGGCGACGCCCGGCACCCCCGCGCCCTGGAACAGACCGCGGACCCGGAGCGGGGCGCGCCGGTGCTGGAGGTCGACGACCTGGTCGTCGAGCACCGCAACCGGCGCACCGGCGAGGTGTTCCGGGCCGTCGACCACGTGTCGCTGCGCATCGGCGCCGGCGAGAGCGTCGCGGTCGTCGGCGAGTCGGGCTCGGGCAAGACCACCCTCGCGATGGCCGCGACCGGGCTCGGCACCCGCGGCGAGGGCGACATCCGGCTGCTCGGGCACTCGCTGTCCTCGGTCGGCCGCAAGCAGCTGCGCCGGCTGCGGCCCGAGGCGCAGGTGGTCTTCCAGGACCCGCACGGCTCGCTCGACCCCCGCCAGTCCGTGCTGTCCGGGCTGCGGGAGCTGCGCTCGCTGCAGCCGGAGCGCACCTCGTGGATCGAGGACACCGCCCTGCTGGAGCGGGTCCGGCTGGAGCCTTCGATCCTCGACCGCTACCCGCACCAGCTCTCCGGAGGACAGGCGCAACGGGTGTGCATCGCCCGGGCGCTGCTGATGCGGCCCCGGCTGATCGTCGCCGACGAGCCGACCTCCGGCCTCGACGTCTCCGTGCAGGCCGACGTCCTCGCGCTGCTCAAGGAGATCCGCGCGACCACCGGTGCGGCCCTGCTCATGATCAGCCACGACCTGGCCGTGGTCCGCTCGGTCTGCGACGTCGTGCACGTCATGTACCACGGCCGGGTCGTCGAGTCCGGGCCCTGCGAGACGGTCTTCGCCCGGCCCGAGCACGAATACACCCGCGAGCTGCTCGCCGCGATGCCAGGCGCACGATGGAGGTCCCGGCAGTGAAGACCGGCACAGTGAACAACGTCGCGGTCCCGATGGCCAAGCCCGGCACGCCCGGGAAGAACGGCAAGAAGGCGCGGGCCGGTGCGCTGCGCCGCGCCGCAGCCCGGGTCGCCGCCCTGCTGGCGTCGCTGCTGATCGCGCTGAGCATGGCGTTCATGCTCGGCCGGCTGTCCGGCGACCCGACCACGACCATCCTCGGCCCGATGGCGACCCCCGAGCAGCGCGAGGCCCTGCGCCACGAGCTCGGCCTCGACCGACCGCTGCTGGTGCAGTACTTCGACTACCTCAAGGGCGTCTTCACCGGAGACCTCGGCGATTCGCTGCAGTTCTACCAGTCGAACACCTCGATGATCATGGACCGGCTGCCGTTCACGCTGCAGCTCGTCGCGGGCGGCATGGCCCTCGCCATCCTCGTCGGTGTCCCGCTCGGCGTGCTCGCCGCCAGGCGCGAGGGCACCTGGTGGGACCGCGCCGCGTCGACGGTCGCCCTGCTCGGCCAGTCCGTGCCGGTCTTCTGGTTCGGGATGATGCTGGTGGTGCTGTTCGCCGTGAACCTCGGCTGGCTGCCGGCCGGTCAGTCCGGCACCCCCGCGCACCTGGTGCTGCCGGCGCTGACGATGTCGGTGTACCCGATGGCCCAGATCGCCCGCCTCACCCGCGCGTCGATGAGCGAGGCGCTCGCGGAGCCGTACATCGACGCCGCCAAGGCCCGCGGCATCACCGGCCGCCGGGTGGTGTGGCGGCACGCGTTCAAGAACGCCATGATGCCGATCCTCACCATCGTCGTGCTGCAGACCGGCATCCTGCTGTCCGGCGCGGTCGCCGTCGAATACGTGTACTCCTGGCCCGGCCTCGGGCAGCTCGCCCTGCAGGCCATCCAGTTCCGCGACTTCCCCCTGGTCCAGGCGATCGTCGTGTTCGGCGCGCTGGTCTTCGTCCTGCTCAATCTGCTCGTCGACGTCATCCACTCGATCGTCGACCCGAGGGTGAGGTGAGAGCGTGAGCCAGCTCGAGCTCGAACTCAAAGCGGCGGAGGCGCCCCGCCGGTCAAAACGGACGTCGGTGTTCTGGCTCGCGCTGCCGATCGCCGTGGTCGCCGTCGCCGTGTTCGTCCTGCCGCTGACCGGCCTGCTCCCCGCCGCCGGCCAGGACCTCGACGCGACCCGGCAGGCGCCCGGCTTCCTGTCCGGCGGCTCCTGGTCACACCCGCTCGGCACCGACAAGCTCGGCCAGGACCTGCTCACCCAGTTCATCGAGGCGGGCCGGCTGACCATCATGATCGGCCTCGTCGGCGCGATCGTCGCGATCGGCCCCGGCACCCTGCTGGGCCTGCTCGCCGGGTACTTCCGCGGCTGGGTCGACCGGGTCATCTCCGTGCTCATCGACGCCCAGCTGGCCCTGCCGTTCATCCTCGTCGCCCTGGCGATCATCGCGAACCGCGGCAGCTCCCTGCCGGTGCTGTTCCTGGTCCTCGCGCTCACCGGCTGGGCCGTCTGCGCCCGCGTCACCCGCTCGGCGACGATGGTCATCCGAGAACGCCAGTTCGTGCTCGGCCTGCGCGCCGCCGGGGCGTCGGAGCTGCGCATCGTGTTCCGGCACATCCTGCCCAACCTCGGCGGCACGATCGTCGCGCTCGGCACGCTGCAGGTCGGCACCGCGATCCTGATCGAGAGCGCGCTCAGTTTCCTCGGTCTGGGTGTGGTACCCCCGATGAACAGCTGGGGTTCGCTGCTGGCCGCCGGCCAGGACGAGCTGAGCACGGCCTGGTGGATCGCGTTCTTCCCCGGCCTCGCCGTCACCGTCCTCGTGCTGCTGGTCAACCTGCTCGGCGACGCGCTGCTCACCCACTACGACCCCCGCAAGAGGCGCCGATGACCAGCCTGCTGCACGTGTCCGGCCTGTCCATCTCGGCCCGGCTCGCCACCGGGCACCTCCGGCTGCTCGACGGTGTCGACCTCGACGTGGGCCGCGGCCAGATCGTCGGCGTCGTCGGCGAGTCCGGCAGCGGCAAGACCACCCTCGCCCGCGCCGTCGTCGGCCTGCTCGAACGCAACGTCACCGTCGAGGCCGGCGCCGTCGAACTGGCCGGGGACGTGGTGGTCGGGCCCGGCGTCGACCGCACCGACCGGATCCGCGGCACCGCCGTCGGCATGGTCTTCCAGGACGCGTCCCGGTCGCTGAACCCGCTGATGAAGGTCCGCACCCAGCTCGGCGAGGTGCTGCGCCGGCACGTCCGCGGCATCACCAAGGCCGACGTCGAGCGGCGCTCGGTCGAGGTCCTCGAGCAGATGCGGATCAGCGACCCGGCCCGGGTCCTGGACAGCTACCCACACCAGCTGTCCGGCGGGCTGCGCCAGCGGGTCGCGATCGGCCTGGCCGTCGTCACCCGCCCGTCGCTCGTCATCGCCGACGAGTGCACCACCGCGCTCGACGTCACCACCCAGACCAAGGTCGTCGGCCTGTTCCGCACCCTGGTCGACGAGCTCGGCATCGGCCTGCTGTTCGTCACCCACGACCTGATGCTCGCCAGCGACCTCTGCGACCGGATCGCGGTGATGAGCCGCGGCCGGGTGGTCGAGCAGGGCGGCGTCGAGGACGTGCTGGACCGGCCGCAGCAGGACTACACCCGGCGGCTGCTCGCCGCCATCCCCTCATGGACCTGACCCGTGGAGCGAGTTGTGCCTGATCAGGGAATCGAGGCGTACGCGGCGTACCTGCCCGCCTACGTGCTCACCGACAACCGGCTCGACGCCGGTGGCCCGCCGAGGACCGGTGGCCCGTCCCGTGGCGTCGCCGCCTATGACGAGGACGTCGTCACGATGGCCGCCGAGGCGCTGCGGCACCTGACCGCCGCCGGCGGGCCGCTGCTGCTGGCCACGACGACCGCGCCCTACGAGGCGAAGACGGCCGCCGGGATCGTGCACGAGGCCCTCGGCCTGGACCCGGGGGTCAGCGCCGTCGATCTGCGCGGGCACCGCTCCGGGGCGACCGCCCTGGACCTGGTGCTGCGGGCCGGTGCCCTCGCCGCCGCGGCCGACGTGCGCACCACCCGCCCCGGCGCCCCCGACGAGCTCGGCCAGGGCGACGCCGCCGCCGCGTTCGCCGGTGGCGGCGCGAGGGCCGCGGCACTGCTGGGACGGGCCGGGCACACCACCGAGATCCTCGAACGGTGGCGGCTGCCCGGCGAACGCCACGACCGGGTCTGGGACGAGCGGTTCACCGCCGAGATCCTCGCCGCCGCCGGCGTCGACGCGGCCCGACGCGCCCTCGCCGAGGCATCGCTGGACGCCGTCGACCACGTGGTGGTGTCGTCGTCGAACCCGCGGGCCGCGGCCGCGCTCCGCAAGGCGCTGCGCGGCGCCGGGCAGGACGCCGCCCTGGAACGCGCGACCGGCTTCACCGGCGCCGCCCACCCGGGGCTGCTGCTCGCAGCGACCCTCGACGACGCCGAACCGGGGCAGACGATCCTGCTGCTGTCCGCGACCGAGGGCGCCGACGCGTTCGTGTTCCGCGTCGGCGACGGGATCCGGGAAGCCCGCACCGGCCCGCCGGTCCGCGAGCAGCTCGCCGCGCGGCAGCAGCTCGGGTACGGCCGGTACCTGCGCTGGCGCGGCCTCCTCGACGTGCAGGGACCGGCCCGGCCCGCGGCACCCGCGCCGGCGGCACCGCCGATGCACCGCCGGGCCGGCTGGAAGTACCGCCTCGAGGGCAGCCAGTGCGGCGCGTGCGGCCGGGTCACCACCCCGCCGACCCGGGTCTGCGCCGCCTGCGGCATCAACGCCAGTGAAAGCCGAATCGGGGCGACGGCGGCGCAGCGAGACGCAGGCATCGCCGGGGCGGGCGAGGCGAAGGTGTCGCTGCGGGACAGGACCGCCCGGGTCGTCTCCGTGACCCGCGACCACCTGACCACGATGCCGGAGCCGGAGGTCGCGGTCGTCATCGCCGACGTCGACGGCGGCGGCCGGCTCAGCGTCTACGCCACCGACGTCCCGCCCGGCGACGTCACCGTCGGCATGGCGATGACCCCGGTCTTCCGCCGGCTGTGGACCACCGACGCGATCCACAACTACTTCTGGAAACTCCGCCCGGCGCCGCTTACGGAAGGTCAGTGATGGGCAGCAGACGCACCACCCACGACGTCGCGATCATCGCGATGGGATGCACCCCGTTCCGGGACCACTGGAACTCCTCCGCCGACGACCTGCTCGTCGACGCCGTGCAGGAGTGCGTCGGGTCGCTGGAGTCGGTCACCCTCGACGACGTCGACGCGTTCTGGGTCGGCACCCAGGGCTCCGGCATGTCCGGGCAGACCCTGGCCCGGCCGCTGCGGCTGACCGGCAAGCCCGTCACCCGGGTCGAGAACTACTGCGCGACCGGCTCGGAGGCCTTCCGCAACGCCGTGTTCGCGGTCGCCTCCGGCGCCTACGACATGGTCATGGCGACCGGCGTGGAGAAGCTCAAGGACTCCTCCTTCTCCGGGCTGTCGGCGGTGTACCCGCCGGACGACGGCACCGCCGTGGACTGGACCGCCCCCGCCGGGTTCTCCCTGCTCGCCCCGGCCTACCAGGAGGCGTACGGCGTCGACGCCCGCGACATGCGCAGCGCCCTGACGAAGGTCGCGATGAAGAACCACGCGAACGGGGCCCTCAACGACCGCGCCCAGTTCCGCAAGGCCGTCACCGTCGAGACCGTCGAGAACTCGCCGAGGATCGCCGGTCCGCTCGGCGTCATGGACTGCTCCGGGGTGTCCGACGGCGCCGCCGCGGCCATCATCGTGCGGGCCGAGGACGCCCACCGGTACACCAGCAAACCCGTCTATCTGAAGGGGATGAGCTTCGTCGCCGGATCCGGTGCGGGCCTCGCCTCCGACGGCTACGACTTCACCAGCTTCCCCGAGGTCGTCGCCGCGGCCCGGCAGGCCTACGAGCAGGCGGGCGTCACCGACCCGGCCGCGCAGATCTCCCTCGCGGAGGTGCACGACTGCTTCACCCCGACGGAGGTGGTACTGATGGAGGACCTCGGGTTCTCCGAGCGCGGCAAGGCGTGGCGTGACCTGCTCGACGGCCGCTACGACCTCGGCGGGGGACTGCCGGTCAACACCGACGGCGGTCTGAAGTCCTTCGGCCATCCGATCGGCGCGACCGGGCTGCGGATGATGTTCGAGTGCTTCACCCAACTGCGCGGCGACGCCGGGGCCCGCCAGGTGCCGGACGCGAAGCTCGCCGTCGCGCAGAACCTCGGCGGCCAGCCGGGCTCCTGCGTCGCGTTCGTCGCCGTCCTGGGCAGCGAGCGATGAGCGGGCCGGAGCGAAGCGGAGAGGCCGCTCATCATGGTCACAGTTCGGAGCTCAGGCGCACGGAGCGAAGCGGAGGGCGAATGAGCGGGGTTCGGCTGGACGGGCGGGTCGTGATCGTCACCGGGGCGGGCAACGGCATCGGCCGGGCGCACGCCCTGTCCCTCGCCGAGCACGGCGCGTCCGTGGTGGTCAACGACCTCGGTGGCGGCCTCGACGGCACGGGCACCGGCGGCGCGGCGGACAAGGTCGTCGAGGAGATCCGCGCGGCGGGCGGCACCGCCACCGCGTCGACGGACTCCGTGGCGACGTCGGCGGGCGGGGCGGCCCTCGTCCAGACCGCGGTCGACGCGTACGGCAAGGTCGACGCCGTCATCCACAACGCCGGCATCCTGCGCGACCGGACCCTGGCGAAGCTCACCGACGATGACGTGCAGGCCGTCCTCGACGTGCACCTCACCGGCGCGTTCAACGTGCTGCGCCCCGCCTGGCCGATCATGGCCGCGCAAGGGTACGGCCGGGTCGTGCTCACCAGCTCGTCGTCCGGGCTGCTCGGCAACTTCGGCCAGTCCAACTACGGCGCCGCGAAGGCCGGCCTCGCCGGGCTGATGCAGGTGCTGTCCCTGGAGGGCGCCCGGCGCGGCATCCTGGTCAACACGATCGCCCCGACCGCCGCGACCCGGATGACCGACGGCCTGCTCGGCGAGCTCGCCGACCGGTTCGACCCGCGGCACGTCGCCGCCGTCGGCACGTTCCTCGCCTCGGAGCAGTGCACCCTCAACCGGCACATCCTCACCGTTGGCGGCGGCCGCGTCGGCCGGATCTTCCTGGGTGTCACCCCGGGTTGGTACGGCGGCGACGAGCCGGCCTCGCCCGACGACATCCTCGGCGCGCTCGACGAGATCTGTTCCCTGGACGACTTCATCGTCCCGGACAGCGGCGCTGACGAGGTCGAACTGATCCAGAAGGTACTTTCCGGAAAGTGAGTGTGTAATGCCGGTCAGCGAAGTGCACCACGTGGCCATGACCGTGTCCGACGTGGACCGGGCCGCAGACTTCTACGAAAAGGCCCTGGGCTACCGCAGGACCCTGCGCAGCGACGTCGGCGGGCCCGGGATCGAGGTCTCCCTCGGCCTCCCCGCCGGCACCACCGGCAAGGTGCAGTACATGCAGGGGCCGAGCAAGATCGGGCAGCTCGAGCTCATCGAGTGGAGCGGCACCAAGACCAGGACCGCGACCGCTGGGCACCTCGAGCTCGGCACGTTCCTGCTCAGCTTCGAGGTGCCCGTCGAGGAGATCGGCGACCTGCACCGGCGGATGACCGAGCTCGGCGCGGAATGCCTCGGCGAACCCAACCGGGTGCTGCTGGACAACTACGGCTACATCACCGCGTTCGCGGCCCGCGACCTCGACGGCAACCTCCTCGAATTCGTGTCGCTGCCGAGCCGGGAGGAGATCCTGGCGTACCGAAGCGGAACCGCGAACTGATGGGCGCCGCCAACTTCGCCGAGACCCTGCGGCTGCAGGCGCTGCGGCGCGCGGACCGGGAAGCCCTCGTCGACGGCGCCGACCGCTGGACCTACGCCCAGCTCGACGCCGACGTCGACCGGCACGCCGCGGCCCTGCTGTCCGCCGGCATCGGTGCTTCGGACCTGGTCGGGGTGCTCGGCCGCAACACCGCCACCTACGTCCTGGAGCTGCTCGCCCTCGCCCGGATCGGCGCGATCTCCGTGCCGCTGAACTGGCGGCTGCACGTCACCGAGCAGACCTACGTCATCAACCAGGCCGGCATCACCTGCCTGCTCTACGACGACGACTTCGCCGACACCGCCGCGGAGCTCTGCGCCAAGACCGGGATCGCGACCGCGGTCGCCAACGGCGCACAGGTGGTCGGCGACGCGCAGCCGCTGTCCGCGCTCCTCGACCGGCAGCCGGCCGGGGTCCGGGTCCCCGACGCCGAGAAGGTGCCCGGGGACATCCACCGGCTGCTGTACACCTCCGGGACCACCGCGCACCCGAAGGGCGTCATCCACACCTGCGGGAACCTCACCGCCAACCACCTCGCCCAGGTCCTCGAACTGGAGCTGACCCAGCACGACCGGATCCTGATCTCGGCGCCGCTGTTCCACGTCAGCGGCCTGGAAGCACCCGGCCTGGCGATCTTCACCGCCGGCGCGACGATGGTGCTCACACCGACGTTCAAGGCCGACGACATCGCCCGGATCGCGACCGGCGAACGCATCACCGGCATGGTCCTCGCCGCGCAGATCCTGTTCGGCCTGCTCGACCTGCCCGAACCCCCGGACCTGTCGGCGCTGCGGTACCTGCTGTTCGCCGGGGTCGCACCCACCGTACGGCGCGACGTGAAGCGGCGCCTGCCGCACGTGCGGCTCATCGACACGTTCGGGATGACCGAACTGTGCAACGGCGTCTGCTACATGGACGCCGCGCACGAGGAGAGCAAGATGGGCGCGCTCGGCGCCCCGTTCCCCGGCGTGCACATCAGGATCGTCGACGATCACTTCCGGCAGGTCCCGCCCGGCACCGAAGGGGAGATCATCATTCGCGGCGCGAAGATCTCACCCGGGTACTGGAACGACGAGGAGACCAACCGGCGCTCCCGCCGCGACGGCTGGTTCCTCACCGGCGACGTCGGCCGCATCGACGCCGACGGCTACCTGTGGTTCGTCGACCGGCGCACCGACCTGATCAAGTCCGGCGGCGAGAACGTCGCCGGCGCCGAGATCGAGCGGGTCATCGCGCAGCACCCGGACGTCGCGGAGGTCGCCGTCATCGGCGTCCCCGACCCGCAGTGGGACGAGGTACCGAAGGCGTTCGTCATCCTCCGCGACGGCGCCACCGCGACGGCTGACGACATCCGCGCGCACTGCGCGGCGAACCTCGCCAAGTTCAAGGTGCCGAAGTATGTCGACGTCGTTGCATCGTTGCCGCGCAACGACTCCGGCAAGGTCCTCAAGCGTTCATTGAGGCAGTCATGAGCACCGCGAACATCGCCGCGATGCTCGCGGGCAACGCGTTGCGCTTCGGTGGCAAGGACGCGCTCGTCTTCGAGGGGCGGCGGTGGACGCACCGGCAGCTCGACGACGACGTCAACGCGCTCGCCGCCGGGCTGTCCGCTTCGGACGTGCGGCAGGGGAGCCGGGTCGCGATCATCGCGAACAACGTGCCCGAGTTCCTCATCCTGTCCCTGGCGCTGTCCAAGCTCGGCGCCGTCTTCGTGCCGCTCAACTACCGGCTCACCCCCGGGGAGCTGGCGCACCTCCTCGAGCACGCCGGAGTTCAGGCGGTCGCGACGGTACCGGAGTTCGCCGGCCTGACCAACGCCGCGATCGCCGACCTGCCCGACGTGCGCCGCCTCGCCCTCGAGCCGATCTCCGCCGCGTGGACCGACCTGCGGGCCCTCATCGAGGCGCACCGGGGGGAGCGGGTCGCCGACGCCGACCTGGCCGACGACGCCCTGCAGCGCATCATCTACACGTCCGGCACGACCAGCCTGCCCAAGGGCGTCATGCTCACCCACGGCAACGTGAACATGAACATGCACGCCCAGATCGTCGAGCTCGGCCTGCGCCCCACCGACCGGATCCTCAACTTCGCGCCGCTGTACCACGTCGGCGGCACCGACCTGCCCGGCTACGGCATCTGGCACGTCGGCGGCTGCATGGTGCTGCAACGCCGCTTCGATCCTTCGTCGGTGCGGCAGGCCATCGAGGCCGAACGCATCACCGGCATGGTCATGGCCGCCACGATGCTCGACATGGTCCGCCGCTCCGACACGCCCGCGGACCTTTCGTCGGTGCGGTGGCTCATCTACTCGCAGGTGACGTCGGCGCTGTTCGCCGTCGCCAGGGAGCTGTTCCCCAACGCGCGGCTGATCGAGGGCTACGGCCTCACCGAGACGTGCAGCGGCCTCACGTACCTCGACCAGGCCCACATGGAGTCCAAGCAGGGCTCCGTCGGTATCCCGGTGCCGTGGGTGCAGGTCAGGGTCGTGGACGCCGACGACAACGACGTGCCGGTGGGCTCGAACGGCGAGGTGGTCGCCCGCGGCCCGAAGGTCAGCCCCGGCTACCTCGACGACCCGGCCGCGACCGCCCACGCCTTCCGCAACGGCTGGTTCCACACCGGCGACGTCGGCTGCTTCGACGCCGACGGCTACCTGTACATCCGCGACCGCCTCAAGGACATGATCCGCAGCGGCGGCGAGAACATGGCGAGCGCGGAGATCGAGAACGTCCTCGCCGACCACCCCCTCGTCCTCGCCGCCTCGGTGATCGGCGCGCCGCACCCCAAGTGGCAGGAGGTCCCGGTCGCGTTCGTCATCGGCCGGCCCGGCCTGACCGCCGAGTCACTCATCGAGCACGCCCGTCAACACCTCGGCAGGTTCAAGGTCCCGAAGGAGATCTACCTCGTCGACGAGTTCCCCACCAACCCGTCCGGCAAGGTCCTCAAACGCACCCTCCGCGACCAACGCCCCACGCTGCACCCCGACTGGACCTACGAGCCGCTTCCGCACGACTGACAGCCATCAGCTCCCGCTGCAACGCGCGGGTGGACAAACCCACGATCACTCTCGTCATGGCTGCGATCACGTCGGTTCGGGCGCGCTCGTCGTCAAGGTCGACTTGGATGCGGTGCGAACGGCCGGTTCGGTCGGTCCTTGCACATCGGTCCTACACTCCCCGGCCGTGGCTCTCGGCGATTTCCGTGAACAGCTGATCACAGACCTGGTGATGCACCCCAACGTGCCTGAGGACCTGCTGGTCGCGATGGCGGCGACGCACGACGCCGAGACCCAGCGGCGGATGCTCTCGCCCTACGGTGCGCTGGCGCCGAAGGTGTTCCAGGTGCTCGCGGACAGCCCGCACACCCTCGTGCGGTTGGGGCTGGGCCGGGTGTCCGGCGTGCCCGACGACGTCCTCGTCCGCCTCGCCCGCGACCCGGTGCCGGACGTCCGGTGGGATCTGCTGTCCCGGCCGCGCTGGGTGCGTGCGACGCTGGCGCGGTACAACCCGCCCGAGGTCTACGAGATCCTCGCCGCCGACGAGTCCCGCAACGTCCAGCATCGGCTGCTGGCCAGTGCCGAGGCGCCCGAGGAGGTACGGCGCGCGGCGGCCGTCCGGCTCGGCTGCCCGGACGTGTTCGACCTGTACCGCGGCGACGACGTCACCGCCGCCCGCGCGCACGCCCGCCTGGCCGCCGATCCCGACCTGTGGACGTGGGTGGTGGAGTGTGACCGGTTCCCGATTCCGGCGCCGCTGGTGCCACGGCTGATCGCGGACGACCGCTCCCGGCGGCCCGAGGTCATCGTGCGGATGCAGCTCACGGCCGAAACGGCGGCGACGCTCGCCGGTGATCCGGACAGAAACGTCCGATTCGCCCTGGCCCGCAACCCGAGCCTGCCGGCGGAGACGGTGCCGGTGTTGCTCGCCGACGACGATTTCGCCGTGCGGTGGCTCGCCGCCGCCAACCCGGCGCTGCCGGCCGAGCTCCTGCGGCGGCTGGCCGCCGACCCGGACCGGGACGTGCGGGCCATGGTGGCGAGCAACCCCGGCCTGCCGGCCGACGTGCTCGTGGACCTGGCCCAGGACGAGGATCTCGAC
Organism: Dactylosporangium sp. NPDC005555; assembly: GCF_040605635.1. Taxonomy (NCBI): domain Bacteria; kingdom Bacillati; phylum Actinomycetota; class Actinomycetes; order Micromonosporales; family Micromonosporaceae; genus Dactylosporangium; species Dactylosporangium sp. NPDC005555. Next base: position 84,030 of record NZ_JBEXDG010000026.1, on the reverse strand, counting down.
GTCCGCCTGGGCGTGGCGAGCCAGCCCGGCCTGCCCGCCGGAATGCTGACGAAGTACCTGTACCACGACGTGGCCGGGCACCTCGAACGCCTCGACTGGGTGGTCGAGGCACCGCTGGACGAGGTCCTGCACTACGCCAGCAGCGACAGCCTCATGCACCGGTACTCCCTGGCGCACCGGACCGACCTGCCCGACGACGTGGTGGCAACGCTCGCCGCCCACGGTGCGCCGGAGGTCCGGTTCGAGGTGGCCCGAAGCAACCGCGACCGGGTGCCGGTCTCGCTGCTCGTCGAGCTGCTGTGGTCCGGGATGGGCATCGGCCATCGCGAGCCGGCCGCCGTGGCGTTCGCCGACGATCCGCGGCTGCCGGGATTCCTGTTCGAGGAACTGCTGCGCTCGCCGCGCAAAGGCCATCGGGAGGTCGTGTTCGCGTCGCGCTGGATGGACGCCGAGCGGCTCGCGCGGCTCGCCGAGGACAAGGACGAGGAGATCGCCGCGGTGGCCCGCCGGCGGCGGCCGCGGACGTTCGACGAGATGACCGCGAAGGTGGCGGCCGACCTCGCCGATCCGAAGCGTCGCCGGCAGGCGGCGGCGGCGAAGGACCTGCCGGCCGAGCTGCTGTGGCGAATCTGGCGCGAGTCAGCGCCAGCGTGACCGGACGGCACCCTGTCCAGGCGATCCTCCGCACCAGGGACGCGGCCCGCGAGTCGGGCGCGGCGATGGGTCGTGGTGTGTTGAACTGGGCCATGCAGATGCGTCCCGCGGAACTGGCGGCAATCCGTGCCGGCGAGGTCGACGTGGCGTTCCGCCGGTGGGAACAGCCTCGTGTCAAGGTCGGCACCCGGATGCGTACGGCGGTCGGGCTGGTCGAGGTCACGTCCGTCGACCGTGTGCCGGTGAGGTCGCTGACGGCCGCGGACGCCCGCCGGGCCGGCGCGGCGTCGCTGACCGCGCTCCGGCAGGGACTGGACCGCCTCCACTCCGACCGGCCGGTGTATCGGATCGGGCTACGGTACGTGGGTGACGACCCGCGGCACGCGCTGCGGGAGGCGGTGCCCGACGCCGCGGAGATCGACACGATCGTCGCGTGGCTCGACCGGCTCGACCGCGCCTCACCGACCGGGCCCTGGACCCGGGCAACGCTGCTGCTGATCGACGAACTGCCGGCCACTCGGGCACCCGACCTCGCACAACGGATGGGCCGCGACACCCCGGCGTTCAAACAGAACGTGCGCAAGCTCAAGGAGCGCGGCCTGACCGAATCGCTCGACATCGGCTACCTGCTTTCGGCGCGCGGCGCCGCCGTCCTGGACCACGAGGGTCATCCCCGGGCGACCCCGGGCCGGCCGGTGCCGGAGCCGGGCATCCCGCTGCCACGCCTCGGCGCGGCCGCGACCCGCGCGCTCACCACGCACGGCGTGACCCGCCTCGAACAGGTCGCCGAGCTCAGTGAGGCCGAGGTGCAGGCACTCCACGGCGTCGGGCCCTACGCCCTGCGCCAACTCCGAGCCGCGATGGACACGGCCGGGCTGGCCTTCCACAACGGTCCTGCCGCATCACCGCAGGTCACCGTCGTGCCAGAGACGTCCTGACCATCAGGTCGCGAGCCGCCACCGGCAGGGGCCGGACGATCTCGCCCTGCTTGACACGAGGCACCCATCCGCCGCGGTCCGCGACGGCGGCGACCAGGCAGTATTCGTCGGCGACACCCGCCACGCGCGCGACGGACCCGATGGGCATGGCGTCGTTCCTGTCACGGGCCGCCCGCAGCGGTCGCGTGCCTCTATCCAGGACCTGCCGACGACGGACGGCGTGGCGGGCAACCGGGGCCGGGTGGTGCGGGTCTATCTCACCGGTGGGCGTGTACGTTGCGGGCCGGAGGATGGATGCGCGGGATGGCTCGTGGCGGTTGGCTGTTGCTCGCGCCGTGGCGGCGGGCGCCGTTGTTGCTGGTCCGGCGGCCCAGTGTGGCCGTGGCGATCGCGGTCGCGACGGCGGTGGCGGTTCTGCCGGCGGCGGCCGGGCCGGTGTTCCTGTCGTCGGCGGGGAGTGCGACGCTGCGGCGAGGATCTCCCCGGTGTGCCCGGCGGCCCTGGGATCGCAGGTGATCGCTCCAGAGCGGCCCGTCGACCCCACCGTGCTGGCGGCGGCGGTGGCGCAGGAGGCGGAGGCCGCGGCGGAAGGGCTCGGCGACCCGGCCGTGACCCTGGTCAGCGCGGAGGTGGCGGTCGGCGACAACAGGGTCAACATCGCCGGGCGGAACGGCTTCGAAGGACACGTCCAGCGGATCGCCGGCGGTCCCGGCCACGGGTTGTGGCTGCCTGACCGGTTCGCGGCCGAGCACGGGCTGCGGCCCGGGGACACCCTCACGATCTCCCCGAACGTCGAGGAGTGGAGCGCCGACAACGTGCGGCGGGTCTGGGAGCCGACGGCGGTGCCGGTCGTGGCGATCTACCGGGACCTGCGTGAGCGGTCCGGCGACGACCCGTTCTGGTGCGGCATCTCGACGCTGTACCGCGGCGATCCGGCCCAGCAGGCGGGCGGCCTCGGCAGCGACGTGCCGGTGCTCGACCTTCTCCTGGCTGATCGGGCGACCATGCTGGCGGTCGCGAGCGGCGCGCACATCCGGACCGCCCAGCGCATCGAGCGGGCTCCGGCGACGATCGACCTGACCGCGCCCGAGGCGACCCGGCTCGCCGCCGGCATCACCGCGATGCACGACCAGCTGCGCACCACCGCGTACGACGACCGGATCCTGTACCGCACCGCCCTGCCGCCGCTGGCGGGCCGGGCGGCGCTGGTCGAGCGGGAGCTGCGCGGGTCGGTGCTGCCGATCAGCGCCGGCGGTCTGCTGGTGGGGCTGTCGGTCGTGATGGCGGCGGGCGCGTTCTGGGTCCGTCGCCGTGAGCGGGAACTCATCGTCCTCGCCACGTTCGGCGCGACCGCGCGCTGGCTGGGGGTCAAGGCCGCCCTGGAGGCGTTGCCCGCCCTCGCCGCCGGTGCCGTGGGTGGCTGGGGGCTGGCCGGGCTCCTGGTCGCACAGGTGGGGCCGAGCAGTGACGTGTCGGGCGCGGCGCTGGTGCAGTCGATGCTCGCCGCGGCGGCCGCGTTCCTCGCCGCGACGGCGGTGCTCGGCGTGACCGCCGGTGTCGCGTGCCGGCCCCTGACCGGCGAGTCCACCCCCAGAGCGCGGGTCCGGCGCCGGCTGGCCGCGGTGCCGTGGGAGCTGTTGCTGCTCGCGGCGGCGGCAGGCTACTGGTTCACCGGCGGTGACCGGTCCATGGTGCGGCTCGCCAGCCAGTACGGGACCATGGTGCAGATCCCGGGGAAGCTGCTCGTCGTGCCGATGCTGGCGATGCTGTGCCTCTGCGTCCTCGGCGCGCGCCTGGCGACGGCGGCGGTGCGGCGGCGGACCCGCACGACGACGACGGCGCGGTCGGCGGTGCGGCTGCTGTACCGGCGGCGGCTGCGGCACTCCGCCGCGGCGGCGGTGACCCTGGCCCTGATCACGGCGGTGCCCGTCGCGGTGGCGGTCTACGGCGCGACGGCGACCAGGACCGTCAGCGCCACGCTCGCCGCGCAGGCCAGGCTCGGCGCCGGCAGCGACGTGGTGATCACCCTCGCCGAGCCGGGTGCGGTCCCCGCCGTCCCCGCAGCGCTGCGCGGCCGGGCCACGCCGGTGCTGCGCGTGGACTACGTGCAGCTCGACGACCGGCAGGTGTCGCTGCTGGCGGTCGACCCGGCGACGTTCGCCGACATCGCGTTCTGGGACGACCGTCTCGACGACACCACGCTCGCCGAGGCGACCCGCGGCCTGGGCGCACCTGTCAAGGCGGCGATCGCATCGGCGCCGGTGCCGGACGGCGCGGCCACGATGACGTTCGGCGCCGACCCTCCGGTCGACCTCGAGGTCACGTCCCTGTCGACGCTGCCTGCCCCGCGCGGCGGGTATCCGGTCCTGCTCGTCGACCGGGCGGCCGTCGGTCAGGAGGTGCTGGCCCGCGCCGTTCCCCAGTTGTGGGTGCGCGGCGACCCGGCACCGATCCGCGCGGCCGTCGACGCGGCGGGCCTGCGGGTCGTGTCGTTCTCCGTCGCCGGCGACCGCCACGCGAGCACGTTCTACCAGCCGGTGACGTACACGTTCGCCTATCTGTCGGCGCTGTCGCTGCTCACCGCGACGGTGGCGATGGTGGGCTTCCTGCTGTACCTGGAGTCGCGGCTGCGCGTGCTGCGCCGCGGGTACGTGATGCTCCGGCTGATGGGGCTGCGCTCCGCGGTGCAGGGGTGGCTGCTGCTGGCGGAGTTCGCGGGTTCCCTCGTCGCCGGGTGCGCGGCCGGGCTCGGCCTGGCGGTCACCGCCGCCGTGGCGGTCCGCGACCAGCTCAACGTCGACCCCGCCGCGCCGCCGGGCACCGTGCTGTCCTTCCCCTGGTCGGTGATGGCCGGCCTGCTCACGGCGGTCGGCTGCTTCGCCGTCCTGGTGGCGGTGGTGACCCATTGGCGGCTCACCCGCAGCCGGATCTCGGAGGTACTGCGTGACATCGACTGAACAGGGCGCCGGCTGCGTGGGTGTCTCCCGCTCGTATCGTGTCGACGGCCACCTGGTGCCCGCCCTGGTGCACGTCGACGTCAGCGCCCCGGCCGGCATGATCACCGCGGTGATCGGCCCGTCGGGCTCCGGCAAGTCGACCCTGCTGCGCCTGCTGACCGGCATGGACAGCCCGGACGAGGGCACGGTCACGATCGCCGGGCAGGACATCGGCACGCTGTCGGCGGCCGGCCGTGCCCGGCTGCGCCGGTCGCGGCTGGGCCTGGTGCGCCAGGACCCCGGCGACAACCTCCTCGCCTATCTGACGGTCCGCGAGCACCTGCGGCTCGCCGCACAGATCCGCGGTGTGCCCGAGGTGACCGGCGAAGCGCTGCTGGAGCCGCTCGGCATCGCCGGCAGGGCCGGGCATCTGCCCCACCAGCTGTCCGGCGGCGAGCGGCAACGGGTCGCGATCGCGTTCGCCGCTGTCGGTCCGCCGTCGGTGCTGGTGGCGGACGAGCCGACCGGCCAGCTCGACCACGGCAACGTCGACGCCGTGGTCGCCGCCCTACGGGTCATCGCCGACGCCGGCGTGGCGGTCATCGCGGCCACCCACGACCCCGCCGTCTGGCAGCGCGCCGACCGGGTGGTCCGGCTGCAGGCCGGCCGGGTCGTTCAGGAGGCGATGTGATGACGCCGGTGGTGACGACCCACTCGGTCACGCGCCGCTACCCGGGCGCGGGAAGGGTCACCGCGCTCGACGGGGTCTCGGTGGAGATCCACGCCGGCGAGCTGACCGTCGTGGCGGGCCCGTCCGGCTCGGGCAAGACCACCCTCATCAGCGTCCTCGCCGGACACGAACCCCCGGACACCGGCACCGTGACGACGCGGCTCGGCAGCCGGTGGCACGAGACGAGCTTCGTGCCGCAGTCCCTCGCCCTCCTGCCGGAGCTGAGCATCCGGGAGAACGTCGAGCTGCCCGCGCTGCTGTCGACGCACACCGGCTACCCGACCGGCGAGCTGCTGCGGACCCTCGACATCGCCCACCTCGCGGATCGGCTGCCGGCGCAGGCGTCAGGCGGGGAGCAGCAGCGCGCGTCCCTCGCCCAGGCCCTGCGCCTGTCGCCCGTGCTCCTGTTCGCCGACGAGCCGACCGGCCATCAGGACCCCGCCCGCGTCCAGCTGCTCCTGGACGTGCTGCGCTCCCACGCCCACACGGGCCACGCCGTGGTCGTCGCGAGCCACGACGAACAGGTGATCGCCGGCGCCGACCGGGTCCTGACCCTGCACGACGGCCGCCTCGCCGCGGACACCCGCCGCGCCGCCGGGAACCTGGGCGGTGTGTCGCAACCGCGGTGAGGTCGAACCCCAGTGCCGCGACCTATCGTGCGTCCTCGATGCGTCCGGCGGTGCTCGCGGTGTTGCGGAGCAGGGCGAGGGTGTGCACGAGGTTGAAGCGCCGGGTGCCGCGGCCGAGCTCGTCCCACGGCTTCTTCCACGACATCCGCCGGACCACGTCCCAGGCTGTCGCGCTGCCGTCGGTCAGGCCGCGGACCGCGTCGACCTCTGCCCGGTGGAAGGCCTTGAGCTCCTCGGCGCGGGTGGCGACGTCGCGGTACGGGAACTGGTGCGCCGGGCAGGCGATGGTGGCGCCGAGGTCCCGGATGCGGTCCAGGGAGGCGAGCAGGTCGCCGGCGGGGTCGTCGCCGGTGCGGCTGACGATGGCGAGCTGGGTCGGGCCCTCGGCCATCATCGTGTCGCCGGTGAAGACGATGCCGCGGGTGTCGTAGTAGACGGTGTGCCCGTATGTGTGGCCCGGGGTGTGCACGGCGCGGATCGTGACGTCGCCGAAGTCGAGCTCGGTGCCGCCGGCGGGCAGTGTGGCGTCCAGGCGCAGCGACTCGTGGTGCTCGGCGACCTTCACCGCGTCGGCGTACATGCTGTCCACGACGTCCTGCGGCGCGCCGGTGAGGTCCAGGGCGGTGCCGAGCTGGTCGAGGAAGCCGCCGCGGAGGCGGTGCATCCCGGCGAAGTCGTCGGCGGCCCCCATCAGGACGCGGGCGCCGGACACGGTGCGGACCCGGTCGGCGAAGCCGACGTGGTCTGGGTGGTTGTGGGTGATGAGGACGGTGGAGATCGCCTCGACGGTGTGCCCGATCGCGTTCAGGGAACTGCGGAACGAGGCCCAGCAGGACGGGTGGTCGTAGCCGGCGTCGACGAGGACCAGCCCGGCCCGGGTCTCGATCAGGAACACGGTGACGGCGCGCAGCGCGCTGCCGGAAAGGGGGACCGGGACGGCCCACACACCCTCGATGACCTGGGCGGGGGCCGGGACCTCACGGGCGCGGTAGCTGGCGGCGTGCGCCTCGCTCACGGGTATGGACATCGTGGGGGAGCTCCCTTACTGTTGGGCAACAACATACCGGATGGTCGGAATTTAGTTCAAGGAGTCCGATGACCGAGGACCGGACCGGTTTCCGGCTGTGGGCAGCCGCCGAACCGGACTTGTGCGCGATCGTGACCGCCGACGACCGGCGGATCTCCTACGGCGCGCTGTTCGCCGAGGTCAACAGGATCTCGCACGCGTTGCGCACCCGCCTGGGGCTGCAGGTCGGCGACACCGTCGCGGCGGTGATGACCAACAGCCCCGGCATGGTCGCGCTGTACCTCGCGGCGATGCAGTCCGGGCTGTACCTGGTGACGCTCAACTACCACCTGACCGAGCCCGAGGTCGCCTACATCCTCAGCGACAGCGGGGCGAAGGTCGTCGTCGGCTCCGAGCGGGTCAAGGACGTCGTCACCGCCGCGACGCCGCCCGGCGCGCAGCTCTTCATCGACGGACCCGACGGCCTGTCCGGACTCACCGACGGCATGCCGGACACCAGCCCGCAGGACACCCCGGCCGGCTCGCTGATGATGTACACCTCCGGCACCACCGGTCGCTCCAAAGGGGTGAAGCGCCCGCTCAGCGGCATCGACGCGGACACCGGCGCGCGCACCTACGTGTGGCTGTTCAACGAGTTCGGGATGCAGCGCTCCGCGTTCGCGTCGTGGCTCGTGTCGGCGCCGCTGTACCACTCCGCCAACATCACCCCGGCGATGGGCGCGCTGCACGCCGGCGGGACCCTGGTCCTGATGGACGGCTGGACCCCGCAAGGGTTCCTGCGCCGGGTCCAGGAGCAGCGGGTCACCGGCACCAGCATGGTGCCGACGCACTTCTACCGGCTGCTGCAGCTGCCCCGCGAGGAGCGCGAGCGCTACGACATCTCCTCGATCGCCTACGTGCTGCACGGCGCGGCGCCGTGCCCGCGGGAGGTGAAGCAGCGGATCCTCGACTGGTTCGGGCCGGTGGTGTACGAGTACTACGGCTCCACCGAGGTCGGCACCACCGTCGCCCGGCCGCACGAGTGGCTCGCCCACCCCGGCACCGTCGGCCGGCCCGCCTCGATCTCCACCCTGAAGATCCTCGACGAACAGGGCGCCGAGGTCCCCGTCGGGCAGACCGGCATCGTGTACATGCGGCAGGGCAACGACAAGGTCGAATACCACAACGACCCGGGCAAGACCGACGGGTCCCGCCGCGACGGCCTCATGACGGTCTGGGACGTCGGGCACGTCGACGAGGACGGCTTCCTCTACATCACCGGCCGGGCCGCGGAGCTGATCCTGGTCGGCGGGGTCAACGTCTACCCGGCCGAGATCGAGGCGGCGCTGCTCACCCACGAGTGGGTCGCCGACGCGGCCGTCATCGGCGCGCCCGACCCCGAGTTCGGCGAGGTCCCGCAGGCGCACATCGCCCTGCTCGGCGGCGCACCCGAGCACGGCACCGTCGTCGAGGCGCTGCGGGCGCACCTGGAGACCCGGCTGGCGAAACCGAAACGCCCCCGCACCTACGTGCTGCACGAGGCCCTGCCGCGGGACCCGAACGGCAAGCTCTACAAGACCCGGCTCAAGACAGCGGAGGAGGTCACCGCCCATGGACTTCGATGACAGCGACACCGACCTGGCGTTCCGGCGGGAGGCCGGCGGCTGGCTCGACGAGGCGCTGCGCGACGTGCCCGACCAGGAGGACCTGACCCAGGAGCAGCGCGAGCACTGGTCGCGGATCTGGCAGGACCGGCTGTGCGCCGGCAACTGGGCCGGGCTGTCGTGGCCGGCCGAGCACGGCGGGCGCGGCCTGGACTCCCTCGCCCAGGCGATCTTCAACGAGGAGGCGGCCGTCCGCGGCGCCCCCTACCCGCTCAACGGCGTCGGGATGATGCTGGCCGGGCCGACGATCATCGCGCACGGCACCCGCGAGCAGCAGGCCCGGCACCTGCCCGGCATCCTGCGCGGCGACGAGTACTGGTGCCAGGGCTTCAGCGAGCCCGGCTCCGGCTCGGACCTGGCCAGCCTGCGCACCGCCGCGACGAAGGTGGACGGCGGCTGGCTCGTCAACGGGTCGAAGATCTGGACGTCCAACGCACACAACGCCTCCAAGTGCCTGCTGCTCGCCCGTACCGACGCCGCGGCGCCGAAACATCAGGGCATCAGCTACCTGCTGGCCCCGATGGACAAGTTCACGGTGCGCTCGCTGGTGATGATCAACGGGGACACCGAGTTCAACGAGATGTTCCTCGACGACGTGTTCGTGCCCGACGAGGACGTCCTCGGTGGTGCCGAGCTCGGCTGGAAGGTCGCCCTCACCACCCTCGCGTTCGAACGCGGCAGCATGGCGCTGAACCTGTGGGTGTGGGCCCGGCAGGCCGTCGACCGGGTCATCGACGTCGCCCTCGAAAGCGGCATCGTCGACGAGCTCGGAGGCGGTGACACCGCGTTCCTCGACACGATCGGCCAGCTGCAGTGCGACGCCGAGGCGGTCCGGATCGGCTCGATGCGGATGCTCGGCGAGACCCAGGCCGGCGGGGTACCGGGGCCGGAGACCTCGGCGCTCAAGAGCCTGTGGGCCGGGGTCGTGCAGAACGCCAACCGGCTCGCGGTGCAGCTCGACGACAGCGGCGGGGTGCTGCTGGACGGTCCGGGTGCCGCCGCCCGGATGCGCCGCTACCTGCGCGCCCGCGCGCACACCATCGAGGGCGGCACCGAGGAAGTCCAGAAGTCGATCCTCGCGGAGCGGGTCCTGCACCTGCCCCGTTCACGCTGAGCGGAGCCCCGGCATGCGCGCGACATTCACCCAGGAACAGCTGGAGATCGCCAAGACCGTCCGGTCCCTCGTGGAGGGGGAGGGGGTCACCGCCCGGGACGCCCTGGAAGGCGGCTGGCGGGCCCCGGCGTGCGACGGCCCGCTGCTGCGCGACTTCGGCCTGCTCGGGGTGCCGGAGCCGGCCGGTGGCATCGGCTCGGACCTCATCGACCTGCTCGTCGCCGTCGAGGTCCTCGGCGAGCACCTGGTGCCGAGCCGGTTCCCGGCGCACGCCGCCGCGGTGCAGCTGCTCAGCGGCTCCCCGCTGCCCGAGGACGTCCTGTCGGGGGAGCGGGTGCTCACGCCGGCGATGGACGGGCCCTCGCTCGTGCGGTACGCGGCCCAGGCCGACGGTCTCGCGGTCCTGCGGCCACGGGGAGTCGGGATCGCCGCGGTCACGGGGGTCGTCCCGCGGCAGTCGCTGGACCCGTCGGTGCCGCTGTCCGACGTCACCCTCGCCGGGCCGGCGGAGGTCACCCCGGCCGGCGCCGGGCCGTGGCGGGCCATCCTGGTCGTGGCCGCCGAGCTGTGCGGGGTCGCGCAGGGCGCCATCGACCTCGCCGCCGAGCAGGCCCGCACCCGTGAGCAGTTCGGCCGGGTCATCGGCTCCTACCAGGGGGTCGCGTTCCAGCTCGCCGAGGCCGCCACGGTGCGCAAGGCCGCCTGGGACCTCACCCTGTACGCCGGGTGGGCGGTCGACAACGGCCGGGCCGACGCGGAGATCCAGGTGCACGCCGCCAAGGCCGCGGCGGGCCGGGCCGCGGTGTTCGCCGCCGAACGCTGCATCCAGGTGCACGGCGGCATGGGCATCACCATGGAAGCGGACCCGCACCTGTTCCTGCGCCGCGCGCTCGTGCTCGACGCCGTGCTCGGTTCGGGTGCGTCGCACCGCCGCCGGGTGGGCGCGCTGAGGGTCGCGGCCCACTCGTCGAAATAGGCCGCTGGCCTGCGTTTTGTCTTGCGAAGCCCAGCACGGTACCAGTAACATACCGGCTGGTCGGAATAAACGAGGAGAGATCGTGAAGTTCGGCATCATGAACCTGTTCCCGGTGAACGAAGGCACATCGGACCACCAGGTGCTGCGGGAGACGCTCGACGAGATCCAGCTGGCCGACGAGCTCGGCTTCGACTCGATCTGGCTGGCCGAGCATCACTTCTCCAAGTACGGCATCCTCGGCAGCCCGATCAACTTCGGCATGGCCGTCGCGGAGCGGACCAAACGCATCACCATCGGCACCGCCGTGCTCGTCCTGCCGCTGCACCACCCGCTGCGCCTGGCGGAGGACATCGCCGCCCTCGACGTCCTCAGCGGCGGCCGGGTGTCGATCGGCGTCGGCCGCGGCTACCAGCCGTCGGAGTTCGCCGGCTTCGGCGTGCCCCTGGAGGAGTCCAAGCAGCGCTACCAGGAGACCCTGGAGATCCTGCGGCTCGCCCTGTCGCAGGAGAACTTCTCCTACCACGGCGAGATCTTCCACTACGACAACATCACCACCTACCCGCGGCCGCACACCCCGGGCGGGCCGCCGATCCTGCAGGGCACCGTCTCGCCGGACAGCTTCCGCGAGCGCGGCGCCGTCGGCGAGTCGATCATCACCTCGCCCAACTTCACGCCGCTGGGCATCATGCAGAAGAACTTCGCCCTGTACCAGCAGGCCATGCGCGACAACGGCTTCGACATCACCACCTACGACCTGCCGTTCATGCAGCAGGTCTGGTGCGGCGACGGTGAGGCGGGGCTGCGTCAGGCGGCGCAGGCCGCGATGCAGTACTACAAGTCGGTCGGCAAGGTCATCCCCGGCTCCGAGGAGGCGATCGAGAAGGAGCGCGCCTACTACGCGGCCGTCGCCAAGAACATCGAGCTGCTGACCCTGGAGCAGACGCTCACCCACGGCGGCAACTTCGGCTCCGCACAGCAGGTCATCGACACCATCGAGATGCTGCGCGAGCAGCTCGGGATCAACCACTACATCGGCTGGCTGCGGATCCCGACGCTGGACCGCGCGGCAGCGCTGCGCTCCATGGAGGAGTTCGCCGCCAAGGTGATCCCGCACTTCCGCGCGCAGTCCCAGCCCCAGCCCCAGCACAAGACCGCGGCGGTCGTCGGGTGAAGATCAGCTGCTTCCTGAGCGCCCAGTTCGACCCGTCGGCGTCCGCCACCGCCGGCATCGACGACGTGCTGGCCCAGGCTGCCGCGGCCGAGGCGGCCGGGTTCCACGCCGTCTACCTCGGCCACCACTACCTGGCGAAGTCGGCGTTCGTGCAGCCGATCCCCCTCGCGGGCTACCTCGCCGCGGCCACCTCCCGGGTCCGGATCGGCTTCGGCGTGCTCGTCGCGCCGCTGCTCAACCCGATCGCCCTCGCCGAGGAGCTCGCGTCCCTGGACGTGCTGTCCCGCGGGCGGCTGACCGTCGGCCTCGGCGCCGGCTACCGCAAGCGCGAGAACGCCGCCTTCGGGGTCGCCTGGGACGACCGGCTGCGCCGCCTCAGCGACTACGTCCCGCTGCTGCGCGCCCTGTGGAGCGGCGCGACCCTCGACGCCGCCGGCACCTGGGGCGAGGTCCCGGGCGCGTCCCTGGCGCTGCGTCCCGTGCAGCCCGGCGGGCCGCCGCTGTGGATCGGCGCGTTCGCCGAGGCCGCCGTGCGCCGCGCCGCCCGCCTGGACGCGCCCTGGCTCATCGGCCCCAAAGGCGACGACGCGGAGCTGGCCCGGCTGCTCGCCGTCTACCGCGGCGTCCTCGCCGAGCACGGACACAGCCCGGACCGCGAATACCCGATGAGCCGCGAGGCGGCCGTCGGCGACACCTACGCGACCGCCGCCGCCGGTGTCCGCCCGCACCTGCAGCGTCAGTACGCCGGCTACAAGTCCTGGGACGACGCCCAGTCCATCGACCTGGACCGGTACCTCGCCGAGGACTGCCTGGTCGGCTCCGCCGACGAGATCGTGGCGAAGCTCCGCCGCTGGGAGACCGGGCTCGGCATCACCGAGGTGTCGCTGCGGCACCAGTTCGTCGGCGCGAGCCAGGACGAGGCCATGGAGCAGCTCGCCCGTTTCGGCGCCGAGATCATCCCGCGCGTCTCAACCCCGATCGAGGTGGCGTCGTGAGCGGCCAGCGCAGCGGCTCGGGCCGCGAACCATGTGACAGCACTGGCTCGGGCCGGCGCCGGAGCGAAGCGGAGGTGGCGGCATGAGCGGCCAGCGCAGCGGCAACCTCGCCCGCATTCTCGAGGGCCGCGCCGCGGACCGGCCCCACGTGCCCGCACTGTACGGCGACGACGGCCGGTCCTGGACGTTCGAAGAGGTCGACCGGCTCGCCGGTGGCGTCGCCGCCGCGCTGCGCGCCGAAGGGGTGACGGCGGGGGACCGGGTCGCCTGCTACCTCACCAACGGCCCCGAGATCGTCTTCTTCCTGTTCGGCGCCTGGAAGATCGGCGCCGTCCCGGTCACCGTCAGCAGCCTGTACAACGCCGCCGAACTCGCCGAGTCCCTCGCCAAGACCGCGCCGCGGCTGCTGGTGGTGGACGACAGGCGCCCGGACGTCATCGCCGGGTTGCTCGCCGGCGGCCCGGACGTCGAGGTCCGGGCCGCCGTCGGGGCGGTCGCCGGGGTACCGGAACTGGCGTGGCGGCAGCAGGTCAGCGTGCCCGCCGTGGACGTCGCCGACGACGCCGAGGCCTGCATCCTGTCCACCGGCGGCACCACCGGCCGGCCGAAGTCGGTCAGCGTCACCCACGGGGGCACCCGCGCCTCCCTCGAACGCCTCGCCCGGGTCTCCACCGGCAGCGACGCCGAAGGTACCGCCGCCGCCGACGCCAAGGCGAACCTCATCGCCCTGCCGTTGTTCCACAGCGGTGGCCAGCACTCGCTGCTCTTCGCGTTCTTCGTCGGCCGGCCCGCCGTGGTCTGGGAGCGCTTCGGCGTCGACCGGCTCGCCGAGCTGATGGACCGGTTCGCCTTCGACAACTTCTTCTTCCTGCCCACCATGGTCTTCGACATCGTGCACGCCGACCGGGACCTGCCCTTCGCCGGCGTCAAGTCCGTCCTGGTCGCCGGGCAGGCGATCTCGTGGCCGGTCCGGCGCGCCTTCGAGGAGCGCTACCACGTGCCGATCCTGGTCAACTACGGCTCGACCGAGGCCGGTCACATCGCCGGCTGGAACGGCCGGGACATGAAGGCCGGCAAGTGGAAGCCCGGCTCCGCGGGCCGGGTCTACCCCGGTGTCGAGCTGGAGATCCGCGACGGCGACGGCACGGCCCTGCCGACCGGCGCCGAGGGTGAGGTCGTCGTGCGGTCCGAGCTGACCAAGGGCTACGTCGACGACGCCGAGGCGTCCCGCGAGCTCGTCCAGGACGGCTGGGTGCACACGGGTGACATGGGCTACGTCGACGAGGACGGTGTGCTGTTCCTCGTCGGGCGGAAGCGGGACATGATCAAATGTGGTGGGTTCCAGGTGTGGCCCGAGGAGATCGAGGACGAACTGCGGGACCATCCGCTCGTCCGTGACGTCCGCGTGCTCGGCCGGCCCGACGACCGGCTCGGCGAGATCCCGGTGGCGCTCGTCGTGCGCGGCGAGGACGACACCGTCGCCGACGACGAGCTCGCCGAGCGGATCGTCGCGTTCGCCCGCGACCGGCTCGCGCACTTCAAGACCCCGCGGCGGATCGAGTTCGTGCCCGCCCTGGAACGCAGCAGCACCGGCAAGATCAGCCGGGCCGCCGGAGAGGGGCACCGATGAAGTTCGGGATCATGGCGTCGCACCAGTATCCGCACGGCGACGACCTCGGCAGACACCTCAGCGACCTGTTCGGCACCGTCGAACTCGCCGCCGAACTCGGCTACGACTCGGTCTGGACGATCAACCACTTCCAGTCCAACCTCAACACTCCGCAGCCGATCTCGATGACGGCGAGCCTCATCCCGCGCTCCGGCGACATGCTCATCGGCACCGGCATCCTGCTGCTGCCGATGTTCCACCCGGTGCACGTCGCCGAGGAGTTCGCCACCCTCGACCACCTGTCCGGCGGCCGGGTCGTCCTCGGCGTCGGCGCCGGCTACCGCGAGAACGAGTTCGCCGCGTTCGGCATCGACCCCGACACCCGCTTCCGCCGCCTCGACGAGAGCCTGCGGCTCATCCGGGCGCTGTGGGGCGGCGAACCCGTCACCACCGACGGCGAGTTCTACCCGCAGACCGACGCCACCATCGGCATCCGGCCGCTGACCCCGGGCGGGCCACCGATCTGGATCGGTGCCGGCGGCAAGAAGGCGGTCCGGCGCGCCGCCCGGCTCGGCGACGCCTGGTACGCGCCGGGCAACTCGCCGAGCAAACGGTTCCTGCCCGAGCATCTGGCCGTCTACAACGACGCCCTGGCCGAATACGGCCGCGACCCTGGGAGCGTGTCGCGGCCCGTCGGTGTCGAGCTGTACTGCGCACCGACCACCGAACGCGCCGTCGAGGAAGCGCTGCCGCACGCCCGGGTCGAGTACTCCACCTACGCGGAGTACCCGGCGCTGCGCTGGCAGCGTGACCGCTTCGACGAACTGGTCCGCAACACGCTGCTGCTCGGCTCGCCCGAGTTCCTCATCGAACGCATCAGCGCGCTGCGCGACCTGGGCTTCGACCATCTCATCTTCCGGCCCGGCTGGCTCGGCATGCCCACGGACCAGGTCCGTGCCTCCCTGCGGCTGTTCGCCGCCGAAGTGTTCCCCGCCTTCGATCATTAAGGATTTCACCGTGAAGAAGACCGAAGCCGAGCTCCTGGAAAACCAGTGGGACGTCGAGAACATGGAGGTCGACCCGGAGGTCCTCGCCAAGTACGTCCGGTACGACGTCGACGAGGCGCGCTCCGTCGCCACCATCACCTTCGACCGTCCGGACCGGCTCAACGCGATCCCCGTCGCCGCGTTCGAGCGGGTCGGTGACCTGGTCCGGGAGGCCGAGGCCGACGACCGGGTCAAGGTCATCGTGTTCAAGGGCGAGGGCGAGCACTTCGGCACCGGCGCCGACGCCGCCGAACTCGGCCACTACATCGGCTACAAGTCCGGCACGGACAAGGCGTCGCGGCGCCGCCCGGCGCAGCGGCAGCGCATCCTGCCCGACCGCAACGTGCTCAGCTCCGGCTTCACCCGGCCCATCATCGAGTCGCTGAAGGCCACCATCTGCCAGGTCCAGGGCTACTGCTACGGCGGGCACTTCCAGATCGCGCTGTCCGCCGACATCGTCATCGCCGCCCCCAACGCCCGCTTCACCCACCCGGCGTTCCGCTACCTCGGCCCGGCCCCGCAGGACATGTACCACTGGATCGAGAAGGTCGGCCTGACCACGATGAAGGACGTCATGCTCACCATGCGCGCCATCGGCGCCGAGGAGGGCGAGCGCAAGGGTCTCGTGACGAAGGTCGTGCCCCACGAGGACCTGCAGCGCTGGGTCGACGACTACGCCGACGCGATCGCCGTGATGCCCCTGGACTCGCTCATGATGGGCAAGTCGATGATGCAGATCGTCATGGAGGCCCGCGGCAAGGGCCTCGGCGCGATGACCGGCTGGGTCGGGCACGGCTGGGCCACCAACGTCAGCTTCGAAGAGGGCGACTGGAACTTCCTCAAGGAGCGCCGGGAGAAGGGCATCCGGCAGGCCCTCGAGGACCGGGACCGGATGGTCGCCCCGTACTTCCGGCTCAGTGAGTCGCGGTCGCAAGAGGATCCCGCGTGAAGTTCGGCATCCTGCTGGACCACCAGTACGAGCCCGGCGACGACCTGCACCGGCGCACCGGTGAGATCGTCGAGTACGTCCAGCACGTCCGTGACCTCGGCTACGACTCGGTCTTCGGCATCCACCACTACCTGTCGTCGCTGTCCACACCGCAGCCGCTGCCGCTGCTGTCGCGCCTGATCGACCACTCCGGGACGATGGAGCTCGGCACCGGCATCCTCATCCTGCCGCTCGGGCACCCCGTGCACTGGGCCGAGGAGATCGCCACCATCGACCAGATGTCCGGCGGCCGCTTCGTCCTCGGCGTCGGCTCCGGCTACCGCGACGACGAGTTCGCGTCGTTCGGCATCGAACGGCGCACCCGGGTGTCCCGGATGAACGAGGCGCTCGACGTGATGCGGCAGCTGTGGACCGGCGAGCCCGTCACCCACAAGGGCCAGCACTTCGAGCTCGACGGGGTGCGGTGCAGCGTTCTGCCCGTGCAGCGGCCGCACCCGCCCGTGTGGGTCGGCGCCAACGGCCCGATCGGCATCGCCCGGATCGCGAAACAGGGCCTGCCGTGGCTCGCCCCGTCCAACGTGCGGCGCAACTGGGCCGTCGGCAACCTCGCCGACTACCGCGCCCAGCGTCTTGCTTCGGGGTTCTCCGACGACGGCGCGGTCTTCCCGATCCACCGGGACCTGTGCGTCGCCGACTCCTTCGACGCCGCCTACGACATCGCCGGCACCGCCGTGCGCCGCTCCTACGGCGAGTACGTCCAGTACGGCATGGACTACTTCGAGACCCAGTGGGAAGGCATCAAGGAGAAGGCACTGTTCTTCGGCTCGCCCGACGACATCGCCGCGAAGGTGCAGGACTTCGCCGACGCCGGCTTCAACCACTTCGTCTTCCGGGCCCAGTGGCTCGGGCTGCCGATCGCCCGTTCGATCGAGATCGTCGAACGGTTCGCCCGCGAGGTCATGCCGAGGTTCCGCCCATGAAGATCGGTCACGTCATCGTCCCCGCCGCCTCGCTGGACGCTCAGCTGGAGTTCTACACCGCGCTCGGGCTGACGACCCGGTTCCGTGACGGCGACCGGTACGCCGCGATCACCGACGGCACGGTGACCATCGGCCTCGCCGATGCCACGCAGCAGCCGGTGCCCGGCCGGACCGTGCTGAGCATCCAGGTCGACGACCTCGCCGCGCTGGGCTACTCCGGCGACGACCTGGTGACCGGACCGCACGAGCGGCGTGTGCTGGTCACGGACCCGGGCGGCAACCCCGTCGTGCTGTACGAGCGGCTGCCATGACCGACCTGGCGCGGATGACCGTCTCCGTGCTCGGCGGGACCGGGCCGCAGGGACGGGGACTGGCCCGCCGGTTCGCCGCGGCCGGTCTCGACGTCGTGCTCGGCTCACGGGCCGCCGAACGGGCCGTCGCCGTCGCCGCGGAACTGCCCGGCCGGGTCCGCGGAATGTCCAACGTGGACGCCGCGTCGGCGGGGGACATCGTGGTGGTGGCGGTGCCCTGGGACGGGCACGCCGAGCTGCTCGCCGGGTTGGCTCCGGCGCTCGCCGGGAAGATCGTGGTGGACTGCGTGAACCCGCTCGGCTTCGACAAACAGGGCGCGTACGCGCTGAGCGTCGAGGAGGGCTCGGCCACCCAGCAGGCCGCGGCGATCCTTCCCTTGTCGACCGTCGTCGGCGCGTTCCACAACGTGTCGGCCGTGCACCTCGACGACCCCTCGCGGTCCACTGTGGACACCGACGTGCTGGTGCTCGGCGACGACCGGGCCGCGACCGACCTGGTGCAGGAGCTCGCCGGGACCATCCCCGGGGTCCGCGGCATCTACGGCGGCCGGCTGCGCAACGCCCATCAGGTCGAGGCGTTGACCGCCAACCTCATCTCGGTGAACCGCCGGTACAAGGCCCACGCCGGCCTGCGCATCACCGACGTCCAGCTCACGGAAGGCTGAACGTGGAACTCGCCAACACCGCCGCCATCGTCACCGGTGCCGCGTCCGGCCTCGGCGCGGCCACGGCCGCCGCGCTCACCGCGGCGGGAGCGACCGTGCACGGCTTCGACCTGGCCGACTTCGACGGCACCGCGGGCTTTGCCGGCATGCGGGTCGACGTGACGGATCCTTCCGCCGTCCGGGAGGCCGTCGCGGTCGTGGCGGGCGGCCCCGCACCGTTGCGGGTCGTGGTCAACTGCGCGGGGATCGCCCCGTCGGCCCGGATCCTCGGCCGCGCCGGGGTGCACGACCTGGCCATGTACGCCAAGGTCGTGCAGGTCAACCTGATCGGCACGTTCAACGTCATGGCCCTGGCCGCCGAGCAGATCGCGGCGACCGCACCCGACGCGCACGGCCAGCGGGGCGTCATCGTGAACACGGCGTCGGTCGCCGCGTACGAGGGTCAGGTCGGGCAGGCCGCGTACGCCTCCTCGAAGGGCGGCATCGTCGGCCTCACGCTGCCCGCCGCCCGGGACCTCGCCCAGCACGGCATCCGGGTCATGACGATCGCCCCGGGCATCATGCTCACCCCGATGCTGGAGACCGTCTCGGAGGAGTACCGCAAGGGCCTCGCCGCAGGCGTCCCCTTCCCGGCCCGCCTCGGCACCCCGGCCGAGTACGCCGCCCTCGCCCTGTCCATCGTCGCCAACGACTACCTCAACGGCGAGGTCATCCGCCTCGACGGCGCCCTGCGGATGTCCCCCCGCTGAACGCCCGGATGCTTCCGAGCCGGGCCGGCGTGTAGCGCGCCGGCCCGGTCGCAGCGTGGTGCCGGGTCAGGTGACGTCGCGGCGCATGGGGAGGACGACGGCGATGAGGGACGCGGCGAGTGCGTACACCGTGAGCAGCAGCGCGCCGGCGGCCGGTGGCAGCAGCTGGACGGCGGTGCTGCCGAGCTCCTGGGACACGGCGTCGGCGAGGTAGGTGGAGCCGGTGAGGGAGGCCGTGGCGCCGCCGGGCAGCAGCGGGTAGAGCGCGTTGACGCCGGGGATCAGCATGAGCAGCGGTTCGCCCATGTACAGGTAGCCGACCACGACACACAGGGCTGCGACCTGGTTGCGCAGCAGGGCGCCCACACCGACACCGATCAGCAGGTAGACGAGCATGGCGAGGCCGATGCGGGCGAGCAGCGTGAGCACGACGCCGGCCGGCAGGCCGAGCGGGACGCCGCGGACGGCGGCGACGGTGAACAGGGCCGCGGCGGCGGTGCCGGCGAGGATCAGCCCGTAGGCCAGTCCGGCGCCGCCGTAGGTGACGAGCTTGGCGGCGAGCACCTGCCAGCGGCGGGGCACGAACAGGAACGTGACGGCGGCGGTGCGGTGCCGGTACTCGGACGTGACGGCGAGTGCGCCGACGGCGGCCGGCACGAACGCGGTGTACCCGAGAATGCCGAGGACGGAGCGGATGCCGGTTTCGGTGTCCAGTCCGGGCATGGGCGGGTCGAAGTGCTCCGGCCCGACGACGGCCATCGCGCCCATCAGGCCGCCGCCGACGAGGGCCGCGGCGAGCAGCAGCCCGCTCCACACGCGGGTGGCGAGCAGCCGGCGGATCTCGGCTCTGATCAGGTGCCGCATGTGGTGACCGCCTTGTCGTTGGTCAGGTGCTCGTCGTTGGTCAGGTGTTCGTCGTTGGTCAGGTTGAGGAAGAGGTGCTCGAGACTGGGGTGCTCGGTGACGAGCTCGTGCACTCGCAGCCGGTGCGCGGCGGCGAGGTCGGCGATGCCGGGCGCGTCCAGTCCGCGTACGCGGAGACGGCCGCCACCGACGGCCTCGACCTCCGGTGGATCGCCGTCCGCCCGGCTGCCCCGCAGGACGGTGGTCAGCCGGTCGGCGTCGGGGGAGTGCACCAGCACCGCCGGCGGGCCGGCGAGCCGCGACAGCGGGCCGGCGGCGAGGAGTTCGCCGCGCCGGATCACCACCACGTCGTCGACGAGCTGCTGCACCTCGCTGAGGACGTGGCTGGAGATCAGGATGGTGCGTCCCTCGTCGGCCAGCCGGCGCAGGTACCCGCGCAGCCACAGCATGCCCTCGGGGTCCAGGCCGTTGGCCGGCTCGTCCAGCAGGAGCACCCGCGGGTAGCCGAGCAGTGCGGTGGCGAGGTTGAGCCGCTGCCGCATGCCGGTGGAGAACCCGCGGGTCCGCCGGTCGGCGGCCTCGGTGAGGTCGAGCAGGTCGAGCAGCTCGGTGACCCGGCTGTCGGGATAGCCGCCCATCGCGGCGTAGACCCGCAGGTGGTCCCGGGCGGTGTGGCCGGGGTGGGACGCACTCGCGTCGAACACCGCGCCGACGGTGCGCGACGGCCGGCGCAGCTGCCCGTACGGCCGGCCGTCGATCGTCGCGGTGCCGGACGTCGGCGACACGAGCCCGGTCAGCATGCGCATCGTGGTGGTCTTGCCGGCACCGTTCGGGCCGAGGAAACCGGTGACCACGCCCGGCTCGACGGTGAACGTCAGGTCGCGGACGGCGGTGACCGTGCCGTACCGCTTGGTCAGGTGCGAGACCTCGATCATGCGTGGGCCGCCACCGCGCGTGCGATCGCGTCCGCCGTCCCGGCCGCGGCCGGGACACAGAGCACGACTTCGTCGAACTCCCCGCCGGTCGACGACCGGTCCAGGACCAGGTGCAGTCCAGGCTCGTTCCTGCGCGCCGCCACGAGCTGACGGGGACCGCCGTACAGACCCCAGACACCGATCTTGAGGAAGCCGGACACCACGAGCCCGCGCCGGGCGCCGCGTGCCAGACGCAGCGGTTCGGCCACGAGCGACGCGTGCCGGACCCCGGCGACCGGGATCGCCAACCGCTCGCGCCCGATCCAGAGCCGCTCCCACCCGGTGAACCGGACGTTGACGAAGTGGTCGGTAACCGTGACCGATGCCATCAGTCACTCCCTTCCCTCGTGTCAGCCGCTGGCGGCCGGTCGGCCGGCAGCAGGATGGTGGCCAGGAGGCGAGGCACCCGGCCCTTGCCGGGCTCGTTGCCGAGCAGCGGCCCGATGACCTGGTTGAGGTCGGTGGCGAACTTCGCCAGCTCCGCGTCGCTCAGATGGAGCACGATCTGCTGGTACCCGGCCCCGTCCGCGGCGAAGTCGATCCGCTCGCGGGCGAGGTAGCGCGAGAACTCGGACAGCAGGCTCGACACGAACGCGGTGAAATACCGGGCGTGGTCCTCGGGCGAGGCCGTTGCCAGCGCCGCCGCGTCCAACGTCGCCCCGTCGGCGGGCAGTGCGTAGACCCGCTCGACGGTGCCGCGAACCTTGCGTTGCTCCACCACTTCGAGAAGCCCGGCGCCGGCCAGCGTGGCCAGGTGCCGGTACAGCGTGGCGGGCGGGATGTCCGGCAGCAGCGCCCTGAGGTCCTGCGTGGTCAGCCGGGTGCCGGCCGCGGCCCTGAGGATCCGGATCCGCACCGGGTGCAACGCCAGATCAGCCCAACGTTCCCTTGACATCTCCACAAGGAGACGTTATCACTATCGATAATGATAATAAAAGCGGACAGCGCTGGCGCGAGGTGCTGTTGGGCAGGTCCGGCGTGCGCCGCATCGTTGTCGCGGCATCCTTCAGGTGTCCAGTTGCTACCGCGATCGTGTGCTTCGGGAGTGGACCTCAGTAGTTCGTCGATGATGGCGGCGGTGCTCGGCGCGGTCGAGGACGGGCGCCCGTCGGCGCCGTGGAGGCGATCACCCGGGAGCCGGCAAAGGCCCTCGACGCGCGGTCGGCGTCGGGCGGAGTGCCGATCAGGGTGTCCACCATTGATCGACACGTTCACGTAACCGGTTGTGCCGGGCCTCGGGTCCGCTGGCCAGTTCGATGATGTCGAGGAGCAGGCCGCGCCCGTCTGGGTGGTCCGCGCAGGCACGGATCAGGTTGACAACGTGCAAGCGTGGTGTTGCCGAGTATTGGACGCTTCCGCGGATGTCTGGGGGCAGTTGGCTGATGAGTTGGTGGCGGGCGTTGTCGTTCAGCATTTCCGGGTAGTCGAGCAACGCATCGGCGATCGCTCCGATCGCGCGGACCGACAATCGCGTCGGAGGTCCGTGATCGAGACGGCGCGGTGGTGTGCTGGTGATCGGATGCGCAGCAGTGATCACGTTGGCGTCGATGGTGGGGATGCCCCTGGCGTCGTCCGGAATCGGGGCGCCGCGATGGTGCAGGAAGTCGGTGAGGAGACCGGCGGCGAGGCGGAAGCATTGCCATCGGGTCGCTGTCGGGAGGTTGTCCAGTCCGCTGTGCAGCAGTGCAGCTGCCGTCAGCGAGAGCTGGAACTGGTCGTTCCAGGAGTCGTGCCAGCCGTCGGTGGCGAACGGAGCGCTCGCGGCGGTGCGGACACTGTCGATGAGATCCGAAACGAGTGGCGGCAGGTGTGCACGCGCTGTGTTGCTCGGCGTGATCAGATAGCGCACTATCCAGTGTTGCTGCTCGGCGCCGGACCTGGTGATCCATGGGGTGAGCGCGGACATGAGCAGGGTCGCGGGATCACGGCTCAGCGGCGCTACGGGTCGATAGTCGGCGTAGTCGATCACGCGGAACAGCTGCGGAGCTGCCGTGGTGCCGTTCTGTGGAACCAGGATGTTGCCGGTGTGAAGGTCGCCGTGGGACGGGCCGGCGAGATAGGTCATGCGTTTCGTGGCGAGGCCGGCGGAGGCTGTCGGCATCGGGTTGGCGACGATGCCGTCTTCGTCGATCGAGAGCCATGCAGATCGTGGGATCGCGAGACGGCCCGCTCCGATGGCGTCGGCACCGATCGCGGACTCGTCGATTTCGAGGTTGAGAAAGTCGAGCACGGACACGTTTGCGTGCTCGTGACGGGCTGGGGCGGCCCATTCGGTCAGGATCTTGCCGATGATCAGCGCGCAGGCCGCGGGCATTGCGGCATCGGAGAGGTCGCGGGCGGGCCGGACATGGTCGAGGCTGCCACCGGCGATGTGCTGGAGCAGCCCGACACCGCCGTTCGGGGTTTCGAAGACGCCGGCGTCCGTCAGCTCCACCATGTGGGTGTCCCGGAACGCGGCAGGCGCGTCGTGGAGTGCGGCGGCGTGCAGTCTTGCCTCGGCTGTCGCGTTGCCGGCTGGCAGCCATTTCAGGATGGCTTTCACCGGCCGCCGGGGCGGAAAGCCGCGATGCGTCACGGTGACGGAAATGAGTCGTGCGGCGGTGAAACCGGATGTCTGCCAAAATGGCTCCGCCGCCTCAATGGTACGGCCGGTGCGGTGGGCCCACGCACGGAGTTCGGTCGCGGCGGGCACACCGAGAATTGCATCGAGTGGATCTGTTGCTCGCCCGTCGTTGATCGTCATGTGTGTGGCGCCCTCCCGGCATTGCCGTGCAGCGTGAAGGTGCCGGCAGTGCGCTGGTATCAGTATCGCCCGTCATGAGCATTCGGGGTCGGTGCCCGTCACGTCCAGTTGAAGTTATGATGCTACGACGTATCGCCGCACACCAATGCCGTTCGGCAATCCGCCACGTGCGGGGCGAAGCGTCGGTCTGAGCGTCGCCGGTCGGCGCTTGCACACTTGGAGGCGGCGGGTGGAAGCTGCGCAGGCGGCCGGCCAGGACACGGTGATTGAGTCGGACCTGGTGGACGTGGCGTCGATGCCGCTGGAGGAGGTTCTCCACGCCGACGGGTCCGCGTTGCGGCACGCGTTGGAGAGACTCGCGCAGCAGCGGCGGGATCCAACGCTGGTGGTCGTCGCGAGCCACGGCAATGCGCTGCCGTGAGCGAGTTCCGGTGGCCGTATGTCGGTCTGAACCGGGACCGGCTCGAAGCTGACGGCTGGCGGGCGACGCCGTTCTCTCAGTTCGTGCTGAAGGTGGCTCAGCGATGCAATCTCGCCTGCCAGTACTGCTTCGTGTACACGAAAGCCGACCAGAGTTGGCGAACCCGACCACCGCATATGCCGGAGCCGGTGCTGCGCACCGCCCTCGACCGCATCGCCGAGCACGTCGAAACCCACGCGCTGGAGCACGTGACGGTGATCCTGCACGGCGGCGAGCCGATGCTGCTCGGCGCGCATCGCCTCCGCGACATCGCCCGGGCAGTCCGGGCAGCGCTGCCGGCTTCGTGCACGTCGACGGTGTCAGTACAGACCAACGGCGTCCTGCTGGATGAGGCGGCGCTGGATGTGCTGAGCACGGCGGGCGTCAGGATCGGAGTCAGCGTCGACGGCGACGAGCAGACCCACAACGGACGCCGGCCGTTCCACCACGGCGGCGGAAGCCACGCCGCGACGACGCGGGCGTTGCGTCTGCTCGCCGAGCCCAAGTACCGGGCTATGTTCGCTGGCGTGCTGTGCACCGTCGATCCCAAGAGTGATCCGCTCTCGTGCTACGACGCCCTACGCGCCACGGGCGCAACCACGATCGACCTGCTGCTGCCACACGCGACATGGGACGACCCGCCGGCAGGGCGGGCCGGCGCCGCGTTCGGCCAGTGGCTGGCCCGGATCTTCGACGCCTGGTACGAGCAGCCCGGCGATGTCCGGGTGCGGCTGCTCGACGACATCATCCTGCAGATTCTCGGCGGCGCCGGCAGCAGCGAGCAGGTCGGGGTCAGTCCGGTCGCGGTTGTGGTGGTGGAAAGCGACGGCGCCATCGAGCAGGTCGACTCGTTGAAGGCCGCCTACAGCGGGGCCGCCGACACCGGGCTGCACGTGGACCATGACCCGTTCGACGCAGCCCTCCGACACCCTGGCGTTCTCGCCCGGCAGATCGGCCTGCGGGCGCTCAGCAGGCAGTGCCGGTCCTGTGCCGTCGTCGACGCCTGCGGTGGCGGCCACTACGTCCACAGGTACAGCGCCGACGCCGGGTTCGCGAATCCATCGGTGTACTGCGAAGACCTGCTGCATCTCATCACGCACATCAAGGCTCGCGTGACGGCTGACCTCGACGCCGCGACGGCGCCCTGAGCGTGGACCGGATCTCGATCACAGCGGCGGACCTGGCGGCCATCGCCGCAGGCACTGCCTCACCGGCACTCGTCCAGGTGCTGCATCGGGCGCAGCACAGCAAGAGCAAGCTGATGTTCCGGCTGGCATTGCGGGCACAAGAGCGACACCCAGGATTCGCTCTCGCGGCCCGGACGCTGCTGGACGCCGAAGCCGCGGCACCGGCCGCGATCGCGGAACTGCTACGGGAACCGTTCATCGGTGTCTGGGCCGGCCGGTGCGTCGAGCGGCCCCTCGACCCTGCGGTGCTGGCCACCATGCAGGGCCTCGCCGTGGCCGCGGCGATGCGGGCCGGACTGACCGTTGACGTGCCCATCACTGCAGTTCACGGACAGGTCGTACTGCCCGCCACGGGCGCGCTGACGCTGCCGGAGTACGGCCGCGGACCTATGACTGCGAAGATCGTCGGCGGCCGGTGTGAACTCGGCGGTGTCACGATGACCGTGGACGCCGACTTCCACGCCGGTCGGGACGGCGGCAGTTGGCGGTACCGGCGCAGGATCCGCGCCGTCAGCGCGGACTGTGTCCTCGACGTGGCGGTCGAGGACCAGGATCCCGTTCGGGACTGCTACGGCATGCCGGTCAGCGACCCACTTTCTCACGCCGACCGGCGGCACTGGTCCGCGCAGATCGCAGGTGCATGGGACCTGCTGGTCGCATTCCATCCGCAGCCGGCCACGGAGATCGGCGAGTACCTCAAGGTTCTCGTACCACTCGCCGACCGTGTCGGGGACGCCTCACTCAGCGCCACGTCGCGGGATGCGTACGGCGCTGTCGCCCTTACCGCACCTGCCGACTCGACCACGCTTGCCGTTGCTCTGCTGCATGAACGGCAGCACGCCCTGTGCAACGCGGTCCTCGATTTGGTGCCGCTGGTCCGGACCGGCGGGCAGGCTCGCTACTTCGCGCCCTGGCGGCGTGACGCCCGCCCGGCCGACGGGCTGCTGCACGGGACGGTGGCGTTCTTCGGTGTCGCGGACGGTTGGGCCGGCTTCCTGCAGTACCCGCCGGCGCAGCGGCTGGCTGAGCAGGCCTTAGCCGATACAAGAGAGCAGTTGATGGTCGCCATGGACCAGCTCGAGTCCGCCCCCGAGATCACCAGATGGGGCAGGACGTTCGTTGCCGGGCTGCGGTCGCGGGTACGTCCGCTGATGGACATCGAACTGCCGGCCGTCGCTGTCGATCGGGCTCGACAGCGTCTGGCCGACCGGCACATGCAGTGGCGGGAACTCACGAGGTCGTGAGTGCCCGCCACTGTCGCATGTGCCGTCCGGCCGCATGGTTGCCCGCTACATCGGCGACGGCTCGATGTCGCATTCCGTGCGTACACCCCGACCCGCGTCCACGACCTCCGGGTGTTGCTCACCGAGCCCGCGGCGAAGGTGCCGCAGGCTCTCCGACCGCAGCGCGGTTCCTTCCTCGGACCTGCCGGTCGCAGCGAGATCGATCGCCGTGTTCAAGGCGCAGCCCTGCGTGTAGGGATGCTCGTCGCCGCGGATGCGCTGGGACAGCTCCAGCGTCTCCTTGGACATGGCCAGGGCGTCCTCGTGTTTCTGCTCGAACGCCAGATTGTTCGCGACACTCGTCGCTGCGCAGATGGTGAACGGGTGCTCCGCCCCGAGCGTGGCGTGCAACGCCTGATGGGTCTTGTTGTCCAGTTCGCTGGCCCGCCCCTGCGCACCGAACTTACGCAGGATGATGCCGAGATTGATCTGAGAGGCGAGGGTCAGTGGATGTTCGGCGCCGAACACCGCCTTGTAGCGCTCTGCCGCGCTGTTCGCCAGATTGTACGCCTCGGTGATATTGCCGGTTACCCGCAGGCAGTTGGCGTAACTCATGATCGCGGCGAGGGTGTGCTCGTGCTCGCCGCCGAACTTGCCGTGGAACCGGCGGTAGTTGTCGCGGGCCTGCAGGTTCGCGTCGCGGTACTCACCGAGTTTGCGTAACGCGATGCCGACGGTCCGGCTGGCCAGCAGCACCTCGGTGTGCCGTTCGCCGAGGGCCTCGCTGGCCAGCGGCAGCGCCTGCTGCTGTAGCACGAGCGCTTCCTGGTAGCGGCCCAGTCCGTACATGTCACGGGCGAGATTGCTGATCGAGAACAGTGTCTGTGCGTCGTTCTTGCCGACGGTGCGTTCGCGCTGCGACGCCACGGATTGGTCGATGGCGAGTGCTCCGGCGTAGTCGCCGAGCATCCGTTTGGCGGCGGCCACATTGTTGCGCATGTTGAGCGTCTGCTGGTCCTCGGGCCCGAAAACCTGCAGATGCCGTTGGAGGTTGTCCTCGTCGACGGCGAGCGCTTCCCGGAATCGACCGGCGATGCGCAGATCGAGGGCGATGCTGCTGGCCTGCTGCAGGGTGTGTTCATGATTCGGCCCGAACGCCTCCAGCGACTGCAGACGCGTGAACGCGTCCTCGTCCAGCTCCCGTGCGGTGACGTAGTCGCCGAGCATCCGCAGAGCGTTGGCCAGCCGCCGCTTGATGACGAGCGTGAATTCGTGGTTGTTGCCGAGCCCGCCGTCGCCGGCGGCTCTGGTCCATGCGGTGTGGGCGAGCTGGCCGAGCACTCTGCTCGCTTCATAGTCGCCGGTGCGGTACAGGTAGCGCGTGTAGTCGAGCACCACCCGGCGGGCTTCCATATTCTCCGCGTGGACCAGATCCGCGGCGATGACGTGCGGGCCGATCTCGCCGTAAAGCTTGTCAAAACGGTTATCCATCGGTTCGCGCGGATTCGCGGCCGCCAGGAGCTCCTGGACGTTGTGCAGTGCCTGCCGGCGGTGCTCCTCGAGGAGGTCTTCACGCAGCACGAGTTGCACGAGACGGTGCACCTCGATCGTCTTGTTGTCCGGGTCGATCCGGGCAAGGCCGAGGCGGCGCAGCTCGCGGATGGCTCGCCGCTCGGCGATCGGCTCACTGAGCGCGGAGGCCAGCGGCTGGCTCAGATTCGCCGCGCGGCCGTACCGCAGCAGCGTGGAGGACAGCGGTTCGGCGCCGAGGTACGCGAAAAGTTCCAGCAGCTGCGCCGCGGCCGGGTGTTCGTCGCGCAGCCTGGCTACGGCGACGCGCAGGAAGGCGTAGACGGTGGCTGGATAGTTGGCTGGCTTGCCTTCGTCGAGCAACTCTCGCGCGTGCGTCTCGAAGAGCTCCAGATACTCTTCGACCGGCATGCCGGTGCCGGCCCGCCAGATGGCTGCCTGATCCAGTGCAAGGGGCAGGTCGCCGAGCTTGTCGGACAGGCGGTTCGCGTCTTCGATCGACAGTGACGGGTCACGATGGCGCAGGAGCGAGATGCTTTCGTCGCGGCTGAAGACGTCGATTTCGAGCGAGTTGCCGAGGTGTGCGGTGGACCACGCCTGGTTGCGGCTCGTCACGATCACGTGCCCGTTGGCGGTCGGAAGCAGCGCCGCGAGATCGTCGGGCTCGTCGGCGTTGTCGTACACGATCAACCAGCGCAACGGGCTGGCGGCCAAGGCGTCGAGGACCGTCCGTGCCGTCTGCTGCATGTCTTCACTCGGGGCCAGCCCGAGCCGTTCCGCAAGTGTTGCCAGCGATGACCGGACGATGGGTTGCTGCTCTGCGGATACCCACCAGACCAGGTCGTAACTGGCTGCATGACGGTAGACCCATTCGACCACGAGCTGCGTTTTCCCGACGCCTCCGAAGCCGTGCAGTGTCTGTGGCACCACAGAGACCTTCGTCTCTGCGGACAGCGCTCGGCTGAGATTCGAAAGGTATTCGTCTCTGCCGATGAAATCAGGGTTCCTGAGCGGGACTCCGCCCCAGATCAAGCGGACGCTCTCCTGCTGCAAGATCGGGGGAGCCACAACGGCGGGACCCATGACATCTCCAGGATCAAAATCGGGTGATTCGGACAAGTTACCCTCTTGGGCGACATTCAGGAGTTCTGAAACGCCGCCATTCGCACCAGAGGGTTCGCCCCCAGCACCGACAAGATCCGTGTTTGTGCACAGCTGCCGCACTGTCGTCGTAGGCACTCCCAGGCCCACGGCAACGGCGTCGATCCACTCGTGCAGCGCATCGCGCGCGTCGAAGTCGGTGGCATGAGCCAGCCGGTCCACGAACGCCAGCAAGGTGGGCACGCCTTCGCGTGCGGTAGCGGCGCGTTCGGCCCGCTGTACCAGCAGTGCCGGAGTTCCGGGTGATCTCGGCTCACCCGGCGAGGATGAGAACATTGATCGATGGATGCGGTCGGCGCGTCCGATGTGCAAGCGAGCGATGATGTCGACCAGCGCCTTGCGTTGGTGTCCTGCCAGGACCTGGCCGCCGCCCAAGACGACGGGCCGGTCGCCGGACGCGGCCTCGGCCTCGGCGACGACGTCACGGATTCTGGTCGCGTGCCGGCCACGGCCCAGGATGGCGGCGACCACGTCGGCCAACGACGACAACCCCGATGGGTGCGTCTCGCACGCCGTAATGATCGACCAAATGTCATGGTGGGCATCCGGATAACGTTGGATCACGAGCGCTTCGCCGAGTTCCCCCTGCAACTCAGCCACATACATGGTGCGCGTCGCTGGATCGGCCATCGCCGGCGCCTGCATGAGGGCGTCCCGAAGTTCTTCCTTCAGCCGCAGACTGAGCCGCGCACGGTGTTCGCTCATCCGGCACCGCATTGCACCCGGACGACCTTCGATGACGGGATCTGGCGAGGCGTCGGCGTCCGGGCTGCATTGAGCCCGCCCATTGCTGAGGGTCCATCCATCATCCGTCGTCGGACCTCACGGGGAGCGAAGCGAGAAGAAGACGCCATGTTTCCATCCGCCCGGAACTATGTGCAACTTAGGTTTGCGCGTTTGCGATCACCATTTGCGCAGGGAGCCGTCGATGTGTCCCCAACCGCGCTCTGCACGTTGTGATCAAAATGTTGTTGTGACCTGTGGTGTTCAGTCATCGTATCCATCAATGTGACATCCGCACTGACCTGCACCGGATAGGATTCTGGTGAAGTTGCCGCAGTAGGCGCACGGGTTGGACGCGCCGGCCGTGGCTTCATCCGCGACGCCGCCGCAGCATGGACGAACGGGTCGCCGGGACGGCCGAACGCCACCAGAAGGCATCGGACGACGAACGCGGCCGTCGTGCAGGATCGCGCCGCGTACCCGGCTGCCGGACGCCGCAGCGGTGCAGGCGACAGTGGACGATCAGGGCCCTACCGACGCGGTGCCTGGCGGGCGGGACCGCCATGTCCGCCCTGCCCGGTCCATTGCACACCGTGAGTACCGTGATGGTAGCCGAATGTGTGACACTCACTGGACGCCGTCGATGCGGTCGGTGGATGGTGAGAACGATAGGAGCAATACCGGGGAGGCTGAGGTGGCGGAGCACGGCGACATCGGCGCACGGCAGAACAGCGACCGTTTCCTGACGTTGCACCGCGCGATCAGAGTGGCGCACCGGCGTGCCCAGCGCGCGCAGACAGCCAGCATCGTGATGTCGTTGCTCGTGGCGTGTCTGAGTATCGCCACCCCGTTTGCGTCCTGGACAACGCCGTATGTCGTGCTCATCGGCGCGGCGTGGGCCGCTGTCTACGCGGTTGTCGTGGTGCCGTGGGCGGGTCGTTATCTGCGTACCAGCGCCACCCTGCAGGAGATGTACGACGTCGGCTTGTTCGGCCTGCCGTGGAACACCGTCGCCGTCGGTGACCCTGTTCCCGAGGACGAGGTCAGCCGGCTTGACCGCCGGTTCCGCGAGAACCCGCGTCGGTTGCATGACTACTACCTGGTCGCGCAGGTGCGGCCGCCCTATGACGTTCTGTTCTGTCTTGAGCAGAACCTCGCCTGGGGCACCCGGGTCAGGCGCAGGTTCGCCGACCTCATGGTCGCTGTCGTCGTGCTGTGGTGTGTCGCTGGTGTCGCCGGAGCGGTCGCCATGCAAATCACTGTCGCGGATCTCGTGGCGCAGTGGTTCATCGCATCACTCGGCCTGCTCCTGCTGTGCCTGGACATCTACCGGCTGCAGGTGTCCGCCACCACCGAGCGGACAAGGGTGCTCGGCCTGCTGCGGTCCATCGGCGGGCGGAACGACCTCGCCGCCGGTCCGGAACTGACCGCGTTTTTCCGGCAGGTACAGGACGTGCTGTTCCAACTGCGGCGGAGCCAGCCGCGGGTGCCGACCTGGTTCTTCAACCTGTTCCACGACGACGACCTTGCCGACTTCCAATTCAAGATGCGGGCCCTCGAGGAACGGGTCGGCCGCACGCCGCAGCCCGCCGGGTCGTCCTGACAGATGCTGGTCGAGCACGTCGGGGCAACCGCCGCGGCAGCGCTGCGGCTCTGGGAGGTCGACCAAGGTGTCATCGTCGACGTGCCGCCGGTGCTGTGGCGCCCGGCAGCCGGCTACACCGGCGCGATCGTGCGCCGGATCATCGTGTCCGACGACTCGACCGGCGTCCGGCGCGACGTACTGCTGAAGGTGTGCCCACCCGGCCGTGCAGAGGGCGCCGGACATGTCCGCGCCTGGCGGGACAGCGAAGGCGAGCCCGACGTACGCGCTCGCCTGGTCGAGCCGTACCCATCGGGCTGGCCCACCGCCGACGGATCGATCCTCTTGATGCAACGGCCCGCCGGCGGCGTCATGATGCTGTCGGAACTACCGACGGACGGCATCGCCACCGTGACCCGTGCGGTCGTGCGCTGGCTGACGACCGTATGGAACCGCGGTGAGCGGTCCCGGCGAACCCAGGCCCCGCTCAGCGGGCTGCTCAGCGACCAGCTTGCGGAGACCCTGCTGCGGCACGGCTCGATCACCCGGTGGGAGAATCTGACATCGCTGCGCGGCCGCGAGCAGCCATGGTTACGCCTGGACCCTGACGGCCCGCCACTGCCCAATCCGCTGTTCCTCACCACCGCAGCGGCGCCGGTACACCGATTCGGCGTCAGAATCGGCCGGGCGCACCGGGACCTGCACCTTGACAACATCATGGTCGCCCCGTCATTGGACGACTTCCAGCTCATCGACCTGGCGACCTACCGCACTGACACGCCGCTGACGGTCGACCCGGCGGTCCTGCTGCTGTCCGCGGCGCTGCAGGCCCTGCCCGACGCACCGGCTGGCCGGGCCGCCACTCGTGACGCGTTCCTCGATCCGGCGTCACCAGGACTCGCCGGTTACCGGGAGTGCGTCGAGGCGATCGGCGAGCGGTGGGACATGGCATGGCACACCGCCTGGCTGACCGCGATCATCGGCGCGGCGCTACGGTGCACCACATATGATGGGCTTGCGGCGTCGACGCGGTGGTGGTGCCTTGAGCTGGCAAGCCACGCCGCCGACCGGATCCGCACCGAAGCCGGCGTGCCTCTAGGACCCGCCGACGATGCGCCGCTGGTCCTCAACCCGTTCCGGGACGGCGTTTCCGGCGCGCCCCAACCGCCGCCGTCACCGGTCGCGCCCCTGTTGGTCCGGGCGGCAAGGGCAAGGGCCGCCGGCGCGACGGACGTCGCCGTGCGGCTTTTGCGAGAGGCGCTGCGCCGTGCCGTCACCGAAGCGTTCAACGATGATCCTCCGGCAGTCACCGTTGACCGCTTGCAGGACCTGGCGCACGACGCGACACGTATTTTCGGTGCCGATCACCGGATGGTGCTGGAGATCGACCTGCGGAGGGCCGACGTCATGAACACCGTGCGGGGCCGGCGCGGCGAAGCGCGCCGCCTGATGGTTGATATGCTGCACCGCGCCGAGCACCGGTACGGCACCGAGCACCAGGTGACGATCCGGATCGGGGCGATCCTGGACTCACCCAAGTTCGAGTAGGTCGTCGCCGAGCGTCGACTCCGGCACCTCGAACGCGCCAACCCGGCGGGCGGCCTCGACCAATTCGTCGTACGTGATGACCTCGATGCCCGCCAGGTGACTGCTGTACGTGCGTAACGTCCGACGCACCAGGTCCAGCGGCAACTCCGGCGGTACGTAGTCGTGATGACCGACCACGACCGTGGCGAGCGCCCGACGGGTCGCCGCCGACTTGAACTCGGCGTGCTGGCCCAGGTCCGCGGCGAGAGCATCCAACCATTCGAGCTGGGTCACCGCCGCGCTGACCGCCTCCAGCACGGCGGTGCCGACCTCATGCCGCCCGCCACCGACGGGGCGGATCAGGTCGAGCACGTTGGCGGCTGCCACCTCCACGACGTGAAACGCCCCGTCAGCGCGGGTCAGCAGCACGGGGATCATCGACTCGAGGTCGGGGAATTTCCCCTGGGTCCGTTTGTACAGCCCGCCGAACATCCACGGCTGGTCACGGACCACCGCGCGCAGGTCCTCGACCGTGCAGTCGGACCGGCGCACCGTCTCGTCGAGCCGGGCCAATCCATGCCGCCGCCGAGCATGGATGATCATGCTACCGAGCTTCCCGGCGACGGACAGGTCGACGACCGCGTCCAGGAGATCCGGTCTGATCAGTTCCTGCATGACCAGCTCGAGGTCTTCCGGGCGGTGCTCGCCGCGCCGGCCCTGGGCGACGAACTCGTCGGCCGCGCTCCGCCGGGCCGCGCCGCCGGCACTGCCGGCGTCGTGCCTCGCCTCGGCCAATGCCGCCACGGTTTGCTCCTGCCGCCACGCGACGTCGTCGCTCACGGCAAGCGCCCACGCCGGAGTGACCCGCACAGAATGCGACTGCAGGTCGATCAGCGCGAGACCGTCGCTTTTCAACGCCGGCACCCGGATCGTCGCCATCCCGGCACCATACCGGGGTCGGGAACACGTCAGACAGCAAACCGCCAAGGTGATCAATGGATCCCGTTACTGTGA
Source organism: Dactylosporangium sp. NPDC005555 (assembly GCF_040605635.1). Taxonomy (NCBI): domain Bacteria; kingdom Bacillati; phylum Actinomycetota; class Actinomycetes; order Micromonosporales; family Micromonosporaceae; genus Dactylosporangium; species Dactylosporangium sp. NPDC005555. The sequence continues at coordinate 49,920 of NZ_JBEXDG010000026.1, read as the reverse complement.
TGTGCCGAGCGGTCCAGGACGCAAGGGAGTTGTCCGGTGCTGACGCCGATGCTGATCTTCACGGGACGGCCTGAACCTTCGGCGCTCGCCGTCCTTGTTGCCAGACGGACGCTGCTGACCACGAATCCCGGAACGGCACAGGTCGCCGTCGGCGAGCAACGGTGGCCCGTCACCGTCCGGTGGGCCGGCCACGGCGTGGCGCTGCTGGACTTCCCCGCGTCGGACCCGGCATTTGAGGGCGGCATGATCCGCTTCGGCATGCTCGGCGACACCGGCACCTGGACGCCGAGTTCCAACTCCCCGCCGCTGCGCCTCCATCCACTCGCCGGCGACGGCGACCGTCTCCTGCCGCGCCTCGACGGCGCCGCCGTCCCACTGCCCGGCCATCCCGTGTACTGCGGCGATCTGCTCACCGGTCTGCTGCTGCGGCCGGACGGCGGCCCACCAACGGTAGCGACCATCGAAGCACTCGCCCGCGACCCCCGCTTCCGCACGGCGCTCGAGGCGGCCACCGGGCGGCGGCTCGTCGTCGAACCGGTAGCGCTCCGGACCGTGCTGCGGCCGTGGACGCCGCCGCAGCCGCCCGACGGCCCCGCGCAGCGGCTCGACCCACGCCACGAGCTGGTTCCGTTCATTCCCCGACCCGCCGTCCAGGAGCCGCTGCTGGCATGGTGCCGGTCCGGTGCGGCACTGTCCGTCGCCGTCCTTACCGGCGCTCGCGGCGCCGGTAAGACACGGGCCGCCCGGCAGCTCGCCGCCGACCTGCAGCCCGGCTGGGTCGTGGGCGCGCTCAGCGAAACCACACCGGAACGCCGCACGGCGCTGTTGCGCGACGTGAACCGTCCGCTGCTGCTGCTCGTCGAGCACCCCACCCGGCAGATCCCGCAGCTCGCCGGAATCATCGCGGCCTTGGCCGAGAACGCGGGTGGGCACGCTGTACGGATCTTGCTCGTCGCGCGCGAAGCAGGCGCCTGGTACGAGCGGCTGCGGCAAACAGTGGGCCACGCCGTGTTCGAGACCGAACCGATTGTGGTGCCCCCCGTACCGCAGGGGCGGCTCCGGCAGCAACTGTTCGACGCAGCCCTCAAGGCGTTCGACCGGCCGGGTGATGTGACGGCGCCCGACCTGGCAGACCCGCTGTCGTTGCACCGCGCGGCCATGTTCGACGGGGCCACCGACGGCAGGGCGGAACTCGTCGAAGGGGAACTCAGGGCATGGCACCATGCGGCCGACGCGCTCGGAGTACCGAAGGACGCCCACGCACGGCAGACGGTCCTGCTCGCGGCGCTCACCTGCCCGCCCCGCACCGAACGCGAGGGCCGGGACCTGCTGGACCGGCTGCCGGGAGTTCGGACCGGATGGATCGAAGAGTTCGCCCGGTGGCTCCCGGTGGTCCTGCCGCCCGCGGACCCGGCGGCCTGGCACTGGTCCGGCCCGGTACTCGACACACCGCTCCGAGACGTGCTCGCCGCTCTGGCCGCCCGCGAACGGCAAGGACCATCGGTCCCACGGCTGCTCGGCCGGCTCGACGCGGCCCAGGCCGAGACGGCGCTGACACTATTGTTCGAGACCGCCGACCGAGACCTGCTCGACCTGCTCGGCCAGCTCGTCCCGCAGTTCCCGCAGACCCTGCGCCCGGCCGCGCTCACGGTCACGGCCAGCGACCGATCCGGGCTTCAGGCCCTTGCGCCACTGCACGCGAACATCACCGACGGCACGACCGACCCGGACGACCTGCGACGAATCGCCGCGCAACTGCCGCATCACCTCGGTGCGATCGCTCCACTCGCCCGGGACGTCGCGGAACGGCTGGCGGAGCACTACCGGTCGACCGCCGAACCCGGCCTCGGGCTCCCACGGGCGCTGCTCCTGGCCGCCCGCGCGCAAGCGGCACTCGGCAATCCGGACCGGGCCGTCGGTCCCGCAGCCGAGGCCCAGTCGCACTTCACGGCAGCACTCCGCGGGCCGGACAGCGTCGCGGCGCGCCCCGGCCTCGTCGCCGCGCTGCGCCTGCACGCCATGCTCCTGATCAGCAGCGGGCTCGTCGACGATGCCGCCGCGAAGCTTCACGCGGCAGCGGAACACTGTGCCCGGCTGGCCACCGCGCTGCTGGCCCCCGAACGCGACGGCATGCTCGGGGAACTGCTGGAGGTCGCCACCGCCTCGCTCGACCAGGCGCCGGAGGAACCCGACCGGGCGCTGCGCATGCTGCAGACCGCGCGGGACCTCGCTATCCTGCCGCCCCAGGCAGGCCCGGCCCGGCACGCAGAGATCTGGCGGCTGCGCGGATGGGCCCTGCTGCTGCTCGGCGAGGACGCCGACGCCCGCGACGCCATGTCCAGAGCGGTGCGCGCATACCGGGACCTCGAGGTCGGTAGCCCGGCCGCCTTCCGACCGGCGCTGGCGGCGGCACTCGACGGCCACGCCGCCATCCTGAGCGCCGGCGGTGACCTACCGCAGGCCGTGGTGACCGGTTTGGAGGCTCTGCACCTGCAGCACCAGGTGGCGGCGCAGGTACCGGCTGCCCGCCCGGCGCTCGCCCGCATGCTGCTGGCGCAGGCGGCCCGGCTCGCCGCGGGCGGCAACTCACCCGCCGCCCTGGACCGCACGCTCGAGGCGCGCGACCTCACCGGCGACCTGATCCAGGAGGACCCCGGCGCACACCGTCAGCTCCAGGCCGCGGTCGCGAACGCCATGAGCCTCAGACTGGCCGAGCGTGCCGATTGGGACATGGCGGAGCAGCGCGCCACCGAAGCCGTCATCGCGTACCGCCAACTGGTCGTCGAGCAGCCGGCCTACGAGCCGCTGCTGGCGGCGGCGACCCACAACCGTGCAGCGATCCTGCGCCGCCTGGCGCGACTCGACGCTGCCGCCGACGAGGCCGGCGCCGCGGTCGGCACGTGGCGGCAGGTGGCACGGCGCGAGCCGCGGCGAGCGCCGGAGCTGGCCGCGGCGCTGCATCAGCTCGGCGCGATCCACGCCCAGGCCGGTGCTGCCGCCGACGCGTACGCCGTGACCAGCGATGCTGTCGACGTGTACGCGTCGCTCGGCCCACCGGCACGCCAGGTCAGCGTCGACGAGCACGTCGCGGCGCTGCAAACCCTCCGTGGCATCGTGGCCGGGCGTGGCGACGTCCACGAGCTCATCGCAGTGTCGGACCGGATCGTGGACATACGGCGCACGGTCGGGCACCGCGACGGAGCCCGGTTCCGTCGGGACCTGGCGGAGGCGATCGAGGATCGAGTCGACCTCCACCGGTCGCAGCCCGCACCCGACCGGCTCGTGCTGATGCCAATGCTCGACGAACTCATCACGCTGTACCAGGAGCTCGGCGCGACCGACGAACACTTCGCCGACCGCCTGGTGCTCGCGCAACTGGCACGAGCCGAGGAGCTCGCCCGCCAAGGCCACCATCCGGAGGCAGTCGCTGCCGCCACTGCGTTGCGCGACACCCCGAACCCGGAGCATCAGTCCGCCGCGCTGCAGCTTCTCGCCGCGGAACATGCGGCAGCAGGCCATCCCGTCGAAGCCATCGCGGCCGCCGGCGAGCTCGTCGACCTACGACGGCGCGGCGGCCAGGACCATCTGGCTGCCGCGCTGCTGCTGCTGTCGAGATGCTGTGAGGGTACCCAACCGGACGCCGCGCTTGCCGCCGCATCCGAAGCCGTCACCATCACCCGGCGCGCCCTGCATCTGCGGCCCGAGCAGCGTCCGTCGCATGTGGAGGCACTGACCCGCCGAGCGGTATGCCTCGTCGCAGACGGTCAGCGGGAGGAGGCAGTGATGACACTGATGGAAGCGGTTGAGCAGCTCACGCCCCTCACCGCCGACGACCCGGGATACCTCCTCCAACTGGCGCAGAGCTCAGCGTGGCTGGCTGGCCTGGAGTTGTCCGCCGGACAGCACACGAAGAGCCTCAAACACCGACAGGACGCGGTGGATCACTTCCGCGAGCTGGCATCGGCCTCGCCCGACCTCCGGACACGGCTCACGGACGAGCTGCTCCAGCTCGCCGATCAGCTCAACGGCGAGGAAGAGCACTCGCGGGCGCTCAAATGCACGCAGGAGGCCGCCGCCCTGGCCCGGTTCGACGCCGACAGGCCCCGGCTGATCCGTGCCCTGCGGATGCTGGCGCATGACGGCCCGCAGCTCGACTGGCGGCGACGCAAGATCCGACAGGACGCGGCAGCGGAACTCGATCAACTCCGTCGCGAGTGATCCCTGCATGACGTGGTCTGGGGGAGTCCACAGTGGACAGGTCGGCGACTGTCTAGCGCACCGACCTGCGGGCCCCGTCGAACTCGTAGAGCTCGTCCTGAACGTAGTCGCGCCACGTGTCGTCGTGGCCGTCTACCTTCAATCGGAAGTAGACGGTTTTGCGGATCATCGGCGACGTGTTTCCACCGATGTTGTGGGACAACAGGTACGAGGAGAGGATCACGTCACCTGGACTGGCGAGCACGGGGGTCGGGCTACCGTGCGGGATGTCCGGATAGGCGCCGTTGGCCGTCAACGCCTGCACGCCCTCCCGACGGAACAGCTCGGCGCAGGCACGGTGCGTACCGGGCCATACCATCAGGTTCCCCATCTGTTCGCGGCTCTGATCCGAAAGCACCACGCCGATCAGCATGGTGAACGTGCCGGGTCGGCCGTCGGGTTCAGTGGGCGGCAGACCGTCCAAGTGCCCCCGGCCCGGCACATGCGGGAAGGGCGGGAACGTCAACGCTACCTGCAGCACCGGTGGCGCGCCGATCTCGCGCGGGGCGGTGAGAGCCTCGGCCCACGCCATCGCCGCCGACCCGACGAGCAACGCGGCGAGTTCGGGCTCATCGGCTGTCTCCAACCAATAGAAGTGGTGGCCGGTGTGCCCATCCGCGGGTGGCCGCTCGGTCAGCAACGCGTCGATTCGGGCAACCGCGCGATCCCGCAGCGCCGCCGGCACGACATCGCGCAACACCGCATAGCCGTCCCGGGCAAATTCGGCGAGTTGTCGGTCGGTCCACATGCAGTCACTTTGGCAGGTTTCGATACTTGACGCGATCGATTTCTCGCTGCTGTTGACGCTGGGGTGGAGCGACAGGACGGCCGAGCGGCAGTCGATCCGGCCGGGCTGTCACCCGTCAGCTGGTCGATGACGGACGAGCTCAGGGCGTACGGATCGACGCGGCGGCGCAGGCGATGCTTGCGGATCAGGGGGTCGGGGCCAGGGCAGGTCGGACCTTGAACGAGCTCTCGGTCCAGAATGTGGTGGTGCCGTCCGGCCGGTCCACCCAGAGTTGGTCGCCGCGGTGATGCAGGTACCAGCCGGGATAGATCTGCGCCTCCAGCAGGATCGTGCCGGCGGATGGACCGGTGCGCGGGCAGAACGTCGCGTCGCCGCGGAACGTGGCGGTGCCCTCGTCCCGGTTGAGCTGGAAGCGCCAGGACGCGTGCCGCAGGTATCGGCCGTCCTCGGCGCGGAACGTGAAGCACGCGGTGTCCGCCAGGCCGGCAAGGACCGAGAAGGTCGCCTGGTGCCGCGCGGCGCCGGGGCTGTCCGTGCGGACCGCCGCGAGGACGCCGAGACTGTCGGCGGTGGTGACGAACAGGCCGGGCCTGTCGGCGGATTCGAGTGACACGGGCCGGCCCGGCGTGAGGGACTCCGTGCGCGGTGTCGGTGAGCCGGCGGTGGATACGGCCGGTGGTTTCGGTGTCGATCCGGCGGCCGGTGGTGCGGTGGAGGGGGAGGCACGGACGGCCGGAACCGTCGACGGGGCCGCCTGCAGGCCGTGCGAAGGCGGTGTGGAGGCGGGAAGGGCGGTGACGGTGACGGCCGCACCCGCAGCGACGGTGGCGGCGATGGTCGCGGCGATGGGGTGAGCCGTCACCGCTTGGAGGAGCTGGCCGAGCAGTCCGGCCTTGACGGTCGCGCCGACGCCCCCGGAGGTGGTGGCTGCGAGGGAGCCGCCCGCCGTGACCGCGGTGCCGAGCGCGGTCTTGCTCGTCAGCGCCGCGGTGAGCGCGACCGGGACGGGCAGCAGAGCGAATCCGGGCAGCAGTCGTTCCACCGTGATCAGGCCCTCCGCGGCGCGGCCGCAGACCTGGCAGGAGCGGATGTGCCGCGCGATGCGTTTGCGCCAGAGCGGGCTGGGTGTGCCGTCCCAGCCTGAGACCAGAGCGTCGAGCGCCGGGCAGCCGGGGGCCGCGGCCAGTGCGGCGACGAGCTCACGGCTGACGTCCAGCTGCTGGCGCATGCGTTGGATGCGGACGGCGGCGTGCGCGATGCTGACGTCCAGCGCCGCCGCCAGCTCACGGCGGGTGAGGGCGCCGGCGGTCTCCAGCCACCACAGCGACAGCAAGGCCCGGTCGTCGGGGTCGAGCCAGCGGCCGGCTCGGGTCACCTGGCGGCGCTGGGCTGACAGCTCCAGCTGCAGCATCGTGACGTCTTCGATCTCGGCGTCGGCGTCGGGCATCCCGGCCGCCTCGTCCAGCGGTGTCGCCCGGCGGGCTGCGACAGATCGGCGGCGCAGGTGCGTGCTCACCTGGTGCACGGCGATCGCCGCCAGCCATGGCCGGAAGCTTTCCGGATGCTGCAGGGCCGGCAGTTGGCGCAGGGCGCGCATCATCGTGTCCTGCACGACGTCGTCGGTGTCGGGGTGCCCGTCCAGCGCGCGGCGCGCGATGGTGTACACCAGCGGCAGGCCGATCGTGACGAGCTCCTCCAGGGAGCGGTGGTCCCCGTCCTGCGCCGCGAGCACGAGGCTCGTTTCGTTCCTGCCGGTCGTTCGCATCGTCACATCGCAGTCACTGCAGCATCGTCCAGCCGCCCGTGACGGCCGGGCAGGTGTCCTCCCGGCTCCACCAGCGGCCCTGCGGCCTCTCGCATGGTCGTTGACTGTCGCCGACGACCGGCCGCGACGTCAAGCAGCGACCCGGTCTCAGCGATGCGACCTTCTGGGTCGGTCACGGATAACAGAAATCTTCGACGAAGTTGGTCGTGGAGCAGGAAGTCGGTCGGATCGGCGATCATGGGATCCTCCCGGGAAACGCGCCGGCGACAGGGTGCGAATCGTGGAACCGCGCCTTCCGCATTCCTGTTTGTGGTTGGGTGGCCGGCACGGCAGCGACTTCGCGGCTGCTGTGCAAATAACGGAAATGTGGCCGGGGATTTACGTTGCGAGACCCTGGAAGTTCGGGGGGTCTGACCAGCGGTGATGCAATCAAATGAGATTTGAAAAGCTGTTATTCGAGGGCATTGGCGGAAGTCGCCCCGTGAAATTTTCTGCACGCATGTTCTGCCGTCCTTTTGCTGGGTGCGCATGCGATGACGTGCCGAAAGCCGTCGGCAGGCGTGCGGCAAAAGCGGTCCTGGTCGAATCGGATCGGTCGAGCACTTGAATGTTCGGGATGGGTCTGGCAATCTCGCGGCCTAGATGTGAGCGCTCGCACGCCATCGATCCGCCGTCGAAACCGTGCCGCGCGTTCCGTCATGCAAGCGATGTGAGCGTTAACAAAGCGGTGCCGGCCCATCCCGCCAGGAGGGCACGCGCAGCGCTTCGCCGGACGTGCGCGTCCGGCTCACCGGCCGCCAGCGGTGCGGCTCTCGAACGAAGGAGAACCCCATGGAGGGTCACAGTCAGGCGCCGCCGGTCACGAAGCGGCGGCACGGTTGGCGATCGGGCCTCATCGCGGCGTTGGTGACCGCACTGGTCGGTGGTGCCGTCGTCGTGGCGAACATGACGTCGGCGTCGGCGGCGACGGTCGACACGAGCGCCTGGTACGTGCTGGTCAACCGCAACAGCGGCAAGGCCCTCGACGTGTACAACTTCTCGACCGCCGACGGCGGGCGGATCACGCAGTGGACCCGTGGCGACGGCGCGAACCAGCAGTGGCAGTTCGTGGACTCCGGCGGCGGCTACTACCGGCTGAAGTCGAAGCACTCCGGGAAGGTCCTGGACGTCTCCAACTCCTCCACCGCCGACGGCGCCGCGGTCGTGCAGTGGGCCGACGGCAACGGCACCAACCAGCAGTTCCGGCTCGCCGACTCCGCCGACGGCTACGTCCGGCTGCTCAACCGCAACAGCGGCAAGGCACTGGAGGTGCAGGGCGCGTCGACCGCCGACGGCGGGAACATCGTCCAGTACACGGACTGGGGCGGCACCAACCAGCAGTGGCAGTTGGTCCGGGTGGGCGGCACCAACCCCTCCACACCGTCCGGCCAGTACACCAACCCGGTGGTGTGGCAGGACTTCGCCGACGGCGACATCATCCGCGTCGGTGACGCCTACTACTACTCGGCGTCCACCATGCACTACTCGCCGGGCGCGCCGATCCTGCGCTCCTACGACCTCGTCAACTGGGAGTACGCCGGGCATTCCGTGCCCAGACTGGACTTCGGCTCCAGCAACTACGACCTGACCGGCGGGCGGGCGTACGTCAAGGGCATCTGGGCGTCGACGCTGAACTACCGCAAGAGCAACAGCACCTACTACTGGCTCGGTTGCGTCGAGTTCAACCGCACCTACGTGTACACGTCCTCCGCGGTGGACGGCACCTGGCAGAAGCGGTCGCAGATCAACAACTGCTACTACGACGCCGGCATGCTCGTCGACGACAACGACACCATGTACGTCGCGTACGGCAACAGCACCCTCAGCGTCGCCCAGCTGTCCGCCGACGGGCTCAGCCAGGTCCGGACGCAGCAGGTGTTCACCACACCGTCGAGCGTCGGCACCCTGGAGGGTTCCCGCTTCTACAAGCGCAACGGCAGCTACTACATCTTCGTGACCAGGCCGGCGAACGGGCAGTACATCCTCAAGTCCAGCAGCCCGTGGGGCCCGTACGAGATGCGGCAGGTCCTGCTGAACATGCCCGGCCCGATCTCCGGCGGCGGCACCCCGCACCAGGGCGGCCTGGTGCAGACGCAGAACGGCGACTGGTACTACATGTCCTTCGTCGACGCGTTCCCCGGCGGCCGTGTCCCGGCGCTCGCGCCGATCAGCTGGAGCGCCGACGGGTGGCCGAGCGTGCAGACCGTCAACGGCGGCTGGGGCGCCACCTACCCGAAGCCGAACATCAGCACGTCGAAGACCGTCAAACCGATGATCGGCGCCGACACGTTCACCGGCACGGCCCTCGGGCCGCAGTGGGAGTGGAACCACAACCCCGACACCTCGAAGTTCTCCACCGGCAGCGGGCTGCGGCTGCAGACCGCCACAGTCACCAACGACCTGTATGCGGCCCGCAACACGCTGACGCACCGTATCCAGGGTCCGACGTCGACGGCGACGGTCGAGCTGGACTACAGCGGTCTCGCCGACGGTGACCGGGCCGGCTTGGCGATGCTGCGTGACTCATCGGCCTGGATCGGGGTCAGGCGCGACGGCACCACCACCCGGGTGTCGATGGTCAACGGCCTGACCATGAACAGCAGCTGGGGCACCAGCAGCACCGGCACGGAGGCGGCGAGCGCACCGGTGTCCGGCGGCCGGATCTGGCTGCGGGCCACCGCCGACATCAGACCGGGCTCCGGCCGGCAGGCGCGGTTCTCCTACAGCACCGACGGCGTCAACTTCACCGCCCTGGGCTCCGCGCTGACGCTCAACAACGCCTGGCAGTTCTTCATGGGCTACCGCTACGCGATCTTCAACTACGCCACCCGGGCCCTCGGCGGCACCGCCACCGTCAGGCGCTTCGACATGACCACCCCGTAGGAAGGCCAGACCATGACGTACCCCAGACGATCGCGCCGGCTGCGCGTGATCCTGCCGCTGGTCGCAGCCTCCGTGCTCGCCGCCGGTGGGGCGGTGTTCCTCAACGGCTCCGCCGACGCCGGCACCACCCTCGGCGCGTCCGCCGCGGAGAAGGGCCGCTACTTCGGCGCCGCCGTCGCCGCCGGCAAGCTCGGCGACGGCACGTACACCGGCATCCTCAACCGCGAGTTCAACTCCATCACCCCCGAGAACGAGATGAAGTGGGACGCCACCGAGCCGTCGCAGGGACGGTTCTCCTACACCGGCGCCGACCGGATCGTCGCGCACGCGCAGGCCAACGGGCACAAGGTCCGCGGGCACACCCTGGCGTGGCACTCGCAGGAGCCGGGCTGGGCACAGAACATGTCCGGCAGCGCGCTGCGCAGCGCGATGGTCAACCACATCACCCAGGTCGCCACGCACTTCAAGGGCAAGGTCTTCGCCTGGGACGTGGTGAACGAGGCGTTCGCCGACGGCGGCTCCGGCGGGCGTCGGGACTCCAACCTGCAGCGCACCGGCAACGACTGGATCGAGGTCGCGTTCCGCACCGCGCGTGCCGCCGACCCTGGCGCGAAGCTCTGCTACAACGACTACAACACCGACGGCATCAACGCCAAGAGCACCGGCATCTACACCATGGTGCGGGACTTCAAGGCTCGCGGCGTGCCGATCGACTGCGTCGGCTTCCAGTCGCACCTCGGTGGCCTGCCGTCCGGGGACTACCAGGCCAACCTGCAGCGCTTCGCCGACCTCGGCGTCGACGTGCAGATCACCGAGCTCGACATCTCCGGCAGCAACCAGGCGCAGGCGTATGCCGACGTGGTCAAGGCCTGCCTGGCGGTGTCGCGCTGCACCGGGATCACCGTGTGGGGCATCCGGGACAGCGACTCGTGGCGGACCGGCGAGAATCCGCTGCTGTTCAACGCCTCCGGCGCCAAGAAGGCTGCCTACACCTCGACCCTCAACGCGCTCAACGCCGGCACCAACCCGGGCCCGACCGGATCCACCGGTGTGGACACCAGCGCCTGGTACGTCCTGGTCAACCGCAACAGCGGCAAGGCCGTCGACGTGTACAACTTCGCCACGAACGACGGCGGGCGCATCACGCAGTGGACCCGGACCAGCGGGGCGAACCAGCAGTGGCAGTTCGTGGACTCCGGCGGCGGCTACTACCGGCTGAAGTCGAAGCACTCCGGGAAGGTCCTGGACGTCTCCAACTTCTCCACCGCCGACGATGCCTCGGTCGTGCAGTGGGCCGACGGCAACGGCACCAACCAGCAGTGGCGGCTCGCCGACTCCGGCAGCGGCTACGTCCGGCTCATCAACCGCAACAGCGGCAAGGCCCTCGAGGTGCAGGGCGCCTCGACCGCCGACGGCGGCAACGTCGTGCAGTACGCCGACTGGGGCGGCAACAACCAGCAGTGGCAGCTCGTCCGCGTGTGACAGACACCCCATCGAAGGAGCACACCCCCGAATGAACACCCAGCGAAGCAGACGACGGCTCGGTATCGCGGCCCTGGCGGCGGCCCTGGTCGGCGCCGGCATGATCGTCCTGAACATGACCTCGGCGTCGGCGGCCACCGTGGACACCAGCGCCTCCTACGTGCTGGTGAACCGCAACAGCGGCAAGGCCCTCGACGTGTACAACTTCGCGACCAACGACGGCGCGCGGATCACACAGTGGGCCCGCAGCGACGCCAACAACCAGCAGTGGCAGTTCGTCGACTCCGGCGGCGGCTACTACCGGCTGAAGTCCAAGCTGTCCTCGAAGGTCCTGGACGTGTACAACTTCTCCACCGCCGACGGTGCCTCGGTCGTGCAGTGGTCGGACCTCAACGGCACCAACCAGCAGTGGCGCCTCGCCGACTCCCCGGACGGCTACGTGCGGCTCATCAACCGCAACAGCGGCAAGGCCCTCGAGGTGCAGGGCGCCTCGACCGCCGACGGCGGCAACGTCGTGCAGTACGCCGACTGGGGCGGCAACAACCAGCAGTGGCAGCTGGCCCGCGTCGGCGGCACCACCCCGACCACGCCGGGCACCACCACCGGCGGCACCTGCACGCTGCCGTCGTCGTACCGCTGGTCGTCGACCGGTTCGCTGGCCAACCCGAAGTCGGGCTGGGTGTCGCTGAAGGACTTCACCAACGTCGTCTACAACGGCAGGCACCTCGTCTACGCCACCACCCACGACACCGGGTCGACGTGGGGCTCGATGAACTTCGGGCTGTTCACCAACTGGTCCGACATGGGCTCCGCGAGCCAGAACGGCATGAACTTCGGTGCCGTGGCGCCCACCCTGTTCTACTTCGCGCCGAAGAACATCTGGGTGCTGACCTACCAGTGGGGTGGGGCCGCGTTCAACTACCGCACGTCGAGCGACCCGACGAACGCCAACGGCTGGTCGTCGCCGCAGACGTTGTTCTCCGGCAGCATCTCCGGCTCCGGCACCGGTCCGATCGACCAGACGATCATCGGTGACGGTTCGAACATGTACCTGTTCTTCGCCGGCGACAACGGCAAGATCTACCGGGCGAGCATGCCGATCGGGAACTTCCCGGGCAGCTTCGGCTCCTCGTACACGCAGATCATGAGCGACTCGACGAACAACCTGTTCGAGGGCGTCGAGGTGTACAAGGTGCAGGGCCAGAACCAGTACCTGATGCTCGTCGAGGCGATCGGCGCGAACGGCCGCTACTTCCGCTCGTTCACGTCCTCCAGCCTGAACGGTTCGTGGGCCCCGCAGGCCGCGACGGAGAGCAACCCCTTCGCCGGCAAGGCCAACAGCGGCGCCACCTGGACCAACGACATCAGCCACGGCGACCTCGTCCGCAGCAACCCCGACCAGACCAAGACCGTCGACCCGTGCAACCTGCAGCTGCTCTACCAGGGCCGCTCGCCGAGCTCCGGCGGTGACTACGGCCTGCTGCCGTACCGCCCGGGCGTGCTGACCCTGCAGCGCTAGTCGTTCCCCGGCCGGCCGCCTCCCGGGGCGGCCGGCCCTCCCTTTTCAGGAGGCACCGCCATGCGCACGGTACGACACTGGCTCATCGCCGCGGGCCTGACCGCCGCCCTCACCGCGGCCGGCGCCGCAGCCCTGACCGCACCCGCCTCGGCGGAGTCCAACGGCGGCGTGCGGATCATGCCGCTCGGCGACTCGATCACCGAGGGCACCCAGGTCCCCGGTGGCTACCGCATCGGCCTCTGGCAGCGGCTCGCCGCCGGTGGCTACCGCAACGACTTCGTCGGCTCCCAGTTCAACGGGCCCGCATCGCTGTGGGACCACGACCACGAAGGCCACCCAGGGTGGCGGATCGACCAGATCGACGCCAACATCACCGGCTGGCTGCGCACCACCACCCCGCGCACCGTCCTGCTGCACATCGGCACCAACGACATCCTGCAGAACTCCAACATCAGCGGCGCGCCCGGCCGGCTCTCCACCCTCGTCGACCACATCACCGCCGCCGCGCCGAACGCCGACGTGTTCGTCGCCAGCATCATCCCGCTGAGCAACAGCGGTCAGGAGACGGCGGCCCGCACCTTCAACGCCACCATCCCGGGGATGGTGCAGAGCAAGGTCAACGCCGGCAAGCGGGTCCACTTCGTCGACATGCACGCCTCCCTCACCACCGGCGACCTCATCGACGGCGTCCACCCCACCGCCGGCGGCTACGACAAGATGGCCGCCACCTGGTTCACCGCACTGCGGGCCGTCCCCGGCAGCATCGGCGACCCGGGCACGCCGACAACCCCGGGCACCCCGACCGGCGGCACCGGCAGCGCGCTGGCGAGCGCCGCCTCCGGCCGCTGCCTCGACGTGCCGGGGAGCAGCTCGGCCAACGGCACCCAGCCGATCATCTGGGACTGCAACGGCGCGGCCAACCAGCGCTGGACGCTCAACGGTCAGGCGCTGCAGTCGCTCGGCAGGTGTCTCGACTCGCCCACCGGCGCGGCCGCCGGCAGCAAGGTCCAGCTGTGGGACTGCCACGGCGGGACGAACCAGCGCTGGAACCTCAACGCCAACGGCACGATCAGCAACGCGCAGTCGGGCCTGTGCCTCGACGTCGCCGGCAACGCGACCGCCAACAACACCCCCGTGCAGCTGTGGACCTGCACCGCGGCGGCGAACCAGCGCTGGACAAGGAGATGAGCATGAAACGTACCGGTGTGCTCCTGGCCGCGGTGGTCCTGCTGACCGCCGGTGTCCTCGCCGCGGTCGTGCGCGGCCCGGACGCGCAGGCCCTCGAGAACGGCGTCGCCCGTACCCCGCCGATGGGTTGGAACAGCTGGAACACGTTCGGCTGCAACATCAACGACGCGTTGATCCGGCAGATGGCCGACGCGATCGTCAGCAGCGGCATGCGCGACCTCGGCTACAAGTACGTCGTCGTCGACGACTGCTGGATGAACTCCACCCGCGACGCGCAGGGCAACCTGCAGGCCAACGCCAGCCGGTTTCCCAACGGGATGAAGGCCCTGGGCGACTACCTGCACTCACGCGGGCTGCTGTTCGGCATCTACCAGGCGCCGCTGGACAAGACGTGCGCGCAGTACTTCGGCAGCTATCCCGGCGCGACCGGCGCGCAGGGGCACGAGGCGCAGGACGCCCGTCAGTTCGCCGCGTGGGGCGTGGACTACCTCAAATACGACTGGTGCTCGCCCAGCGGCACGATCACCGAGCAGGTCACCACCTTCGCCAAGATGCGCGACGCGCTCGCCGCGACCGGCCGGCCGATCGTCTACAGCATCAACCCGAACAGCATCCACGCCAAGACCGGCCCGCAGCGCAACTGGGGCGACGTGGCCAACCTGTGGCGCACCACCGAGGACATCACCAACACCTGGGACTCGGGCCAGACCAACGGTTACCCGATGGGCATCCAGAACATCGTCAACGTCACCGTCCCCCTCGCCGCCTACGCCGCGCCGGGCCGGTTCAACGACCCCGACATGCTCGAGGTCGGCCGCGGTGGCATGACCGACACCGAGATGCGCAGCCACTTCGCGCTGTGGGCGATGATGGCCTCGCCGCTGATCGCCGGCAACGACATCCGCTCGCAGAGCGGCGCGACGGCCACGATCCTGAAGAACCAGCAGCTCATCGCGATCAACCAGGACTCCCTGGGCCTGCAGGCGACGCAGGTGTCCAACGACGGCACCCGCCGGGTCCTGGCAAAGCGGCTCGCCGGCGGTGACGTCGCAGTCGCGCTGTTCAACCAGAGCGGATCCGCCACGACGGTGAGCACCACTGCGGCGGCGGTCGGGAAGTCGGGTAGTTCGTTCACGTTGCGCGACGCGTGGACGAACACCACGAGCACGACGACCGGCGGCATCAGCGCGACCGTGCCCGCGCACGGCACCGTCGTGTACCGGGTGAGCGGCGGCGGGACCACCACGCCGCCGACCGGGTCGACGCTGGTCAGCGCCGCCTCCGGGCGTTGCCTCGACGTGCCGAACGGCAGCACCGCCAACGGCACGCAGCCGGTCATCTGGGACTGCAACGGCGGCATCAACCAGGGCTGGACCGTCAACGGCGGCACGCTGCAGGCGCTCGGCAAGTGCCTCGACGCTCCTGTCGGTGCCACCGCCGGCGCCAAGGCGCAGCTGTGGGACTGCAACGGCGGCACCAACCAGCAGTGGACCCTCAACGCCGACGGCACCGTCCGCGGCACCGCGTCCGGGCTGTGCCTGGACGTCGACCACAACTTCACCGCCAACGGCACCGTGGTCCTGCTCTGGACCTGCACCGCCGCCGCCAACCAGCGCTGGACGAGAGGATGAGCATGCGACGACTCGCCGGCCTGCTCACCGCGGGCCTGCTGATCCTGGCCGGGACCGCCGCCGTCGTGGCCGTCTCGATGCCGTCGGCCCGCGCCGACAACCCGATCGTGCAGACCGTCTACACCGCCGACCCGGCACCGCTCGTGTACAACGGCCGGGTCTACCTCTACACCGGCCACGACGAGGACAACTCGACCTACTTCACCATGAAGGAGTGGCGGGTCTACTCCTCCGCCGACATGGTGAACTGGACCGACCACGGCTCGCCGATGAGCCTCGCCACGTTCAGCTGGGCCAGCGCCAACGCGTGGGCCGGCCAGGTGGTCAACCGCAACGGCAAGTTCTACTGGTACGTGCCGGTGACGAACCGCGCGACCGGACGGATGTCCATCGGCGTCGGCGTGTCCAGCAGCCCGACCGGCCCGTTCACCGACGCGATCGGCCGTCCCCTGGTGGAGAACAACGAGATCGACCCGACCGTCTTCATCGACGACAACGGGCAGGCATACCTGTACTGGGGCAACCCGAACCTCTGGTACGTGCGGCTGAACACCGACATGATCTCCTACTCCGGCGGCGTGACCCAGATCCCGCTCACCACCTCGGGATTCGGCGTCCGCACCGGCAACGCGAGCAGGCCCACCCTGTACGAGGAAGGGCCCTGGGTGTACAAGCGCGGGAACACGTACTACAACGTGTTCGCCGCGAAGTGCTGCTCGGAGTTCATCGGCTACTCCACCGCCCCGGGCCCGACCGGACCGTGGACCTACCGCGGCACCGTCATGCCGACGCAGGGTGGCAGCTTCACCAACCACGCCGGCGTCATCGACTACAGCGGCGGCTCGTACTTCTTCTACCACAACGGCGCACTGCCGGGCGGCGGCGGCTACACGCGCTCGGTCGCGGTGGAGAAGTTCAGCTACAACGCCGACGGCACCATCCCGACGATCACCATGACCAGCACGGGCGCGCCGCAGATCGGCACGCTCAACCCGTACGTGCGGCAGGAGGCCGAGACGATCGCCTGGGAGACCGGCATCGAGACCGAGACCTCCAGCGAGGGTGGCATGAACGTCGGCTGGATCGAGAACAACGACTCGATCAAGGTCAAGGGCGTCGCGTTCGGCGGCGGTGCCGCGTCGTTCACCGCCAGGGTCGCCTCCGCCACCAGCGGCGGCCGCATCGAGGTGCGCCTCGACAGCGTCAACGGCCCCCTCGCCGGCACCTGCACCGTCGCCGGGACCGGCGGCTGGCAGAACTGGACCAGCGTCACCTGCCCGGTGAGCGGCGCGACCGGCACCCGTGACCTGTTCCTGAAGTTCACCGGCGGCAGCGGCAACCTGTTCAACGTCAACTGGTGGCAGTTCGCCGGGGGCGGGAGCAGCGACGGGAACCTGATCACCAACGGCAACATGGAGAGCGGCACGTCCGGCTGGGCGATGTTCGGCAGCGGGACGCTGTCGGCGAGCGGCGCCACCGCGCACGGCGGCAACCAGTCGCTGCAGGTCACCGGGCGCACCGCCGCGTGGAACGGCCCCGGGCAGGATGTGACGTCCAAGGTGGTCAATGGCCGGACCTACACGACGAGCGTCTGGGTCCGTACTGCCAGCGGCAGCCCGAGCGCCAAGGCGATGCTGGCCGTCACCGCAAACGGCACGACCAGCTACATCCAGCTGGCCCCGGCGACCGCGGTGAACTCCGGCGGCTGGACCCTGCTGTCCGGCACGTCGACGGTGTCGTGGACGGGCACGCTGACCGGCGCCACCTTCTACGTGGAAACCACCAGCGGGACGGACAACCTCTACCTCGACGACGCTTCGATGCAGTAGCGAACGGGATCCGCTTCCCTGGGCAATGCGGTGTCGCAGCCGGGTTGTCCAGGAAAGCGCCCCGACAGACGCTGGTTCAACGGCCAGGCCAACCAGCGCTTCAGCCTCAACTGACACGCAACGTCGCCGGTGGTCGCCGGTGGCCGTACGGGCACCGGCGACCACTGTTCCGAAACCCGCGCTCGACCGGCCGATCCGCCACGGCAAAAGGAGCATCCCGTGCAGCACGAGCACACCGGACACCACACCCCGTCGTTGTCCGACCCGACCCGCAGACAGGTGCTGATCGCCGGCGCCGTGATCGCCGGCGCGGCGCTACCACTGCCGTGGACGGCGTCGCCGGCGTCGGCTGCGGCCCCGCCGGAGGTCAGCACCGCGAACGGTCTCGCACTGTGGTACGAACAGGCCGCCGGCACCGACTGGCTGCGGGCGCTCCCGGTCGGCAACGGGCGCCTCGGCGCCATGGTGTTCGGCAACGTCGACGTGGAGCGGTTGCAGCTCAACGAGGACACCATGTGGGCCGGCGGCCCCTACGACCAGAGCAACCCGCGCGGCGCCGGCGCGCTGGCGCAGATCCGGCAGCTGGTCTTCGCCAACCAGTGGGGCCAGGCGCAGACCCTCGTCGACCAGAACATGCTGGGCATCCCGTCGGCGCAGCTGGCCTACCAGACCGCCGGCAACCTCCGGCTGACGTTCGGGGCAGGCGGCTCCGGCGTGTCGCAGTACACGCGGTTCCTGGACCTGACCACGGCCGTGGCCGGCGTCAGCTACCTGCAGAACGGTGTGCGGTTCCGGCGGGAGGTGCTCGCCAGCGCGCCGGACCAGGTGATCGCGATCCGGCTGACCGCGGACCGGGCCGGGTCGATCACCTTCTCCGCGGCGTTCGACAGCCCCCAGCGCACGACGCTGTCCAGCCCGGACGCGGTGACGGCCGCCGTCGACGGGGTCTGCGGCGACCAGCGCGGGCTGACCGGCAAGGTGAGGTTCCGCGGGCTCGCCCGCGCGGTCGCCGACGGCGGCACCGTCAGCAGTTCCGGCGGCACGGTGCAGGTCCGCGGGGCCAACAGCGTGACGCTGCTCGTGTCGATCGGCACGAGCTACGTCAACTACCGTGACACGAGCGGGGATCATCAGGGCAGGGCCCGCGCTTTCCTCGACGCGGCCGCCGCCCGGACCTGGGACCAGCTGCGCAGCCGGCACGTCGCTGACTACCAGCAGCTGTTCAACCGCACGACGCTGGACGTCGGCCGGACGTCCGCCGCCGACCAGCCCACCGACGTGCGGATCAGCCGGCACGCCTCCACCGACGACCCGCAGTTCTCGGCCCTGCTGTTCCAGTTCGGCCGGTACCTGCTGATCTCGTCCTCGCGGCCGGGGACCCAGCCGGCGAACCTGCAGGGCATCTGGAACGACTCGCTGAGCCCGTCGTGGGACTCCAAGTACACGATCAACGCCAACCTGCCGATGAACTACTGGCCGGCGGACACGACGAACCTCGCGGAGTGCTTCGAGCCGGTGTTCGGCATGATCCGGGAGCTCGCGGTGACCGGGGCCCGCACCGCCCAGGTGCAGTACGGCGCCGGGGGATGGGTGACCCACCACAACACCGACGGATGGCGCGGATCGTCGGTCGTCGACGGCGCGCTGTGGGGTATGTGGCAGACCGGCGGTGCGTGGCTGTCCACGCTGATCTGGGAGCACTACCAGTTCACCGGCGATGTCGCCTTCCTGCAGGCCAACTACCCGGCGATGAAGGGGGCCGCGCAGTTCTTCCTCGACACCCTGGTCGAGGAGCCGTCGCTGCGCTACCTGGTGACCAACCCGTCCAACTCCCCGGAGCTCGCCCACCACTCGGGCGTCAGCGTGTGCGCCGGGCCGACCATGGACAACCAGATCCTGCGGGACCTGTTCAACGCGGTCGCGCAGGCCGCACAGGTGCTCGGCGTCGACGCCGACCTGCGGACCCGGGTGCTGGCCACCCGCGACCGGCTCGCACCGATGAAGGTCGGCTCCCGCGGCAACATCCAGGAGTGGCTGTACGACTGGACCGAGACCGAACAGAACCACCGGCACGTCTCGCACCTGTACGGCCTGCACCCCAGCAACCAGATCACCAGGCGCGGCACCCCCACGCTGTACAACGCCGCTCGGCGCACCCTGGAACTGCGCGGCGACGACGGCACCGGATGGTCCCTCGCCTGGAAGATCAACTACTGGGCCCGGCTGGAGGAAGGGACCCGCGCGCACGACCTGCTGCGCCTGCTGGTGACCACGGCCAGGCTCGCGCCGAACATGTTCGACCTGCACCCGCCGTTTCAGATCGACGGCAATTTCGGCGCCACCTCCGGCATCGCCGAAATGCTGCTGCACAGCCACAACTCCGAGCTGCACGTGCTGCCGGCACTACCGGCCGCCTGGCCCGCAGGGCAGGTGCAGGGCCTGCGCGGCCGGGGCGGCTACACCGTGGGAGCCCGATGGAGCGGCGGCCAGGCCTCCGAGATCACCATCCGGTTCGACCGGGACGGCACCGTCAAGATCCGCAGCCGGTCACTCACCGGGACGGTCACGGTCGTCGACACCACGACCGGCGGCACCGTCACCGTCACCCGGCCGGAGGCCGACGTCATCCAGCTGCCCGGCCTGGCCGGCCGCAGCTACCGCGTGACGGCGCAGGTACAGGCGCAGACGTGGGTGCGCATCGGCAACGCGACCACCGGTCTGGTGCTCGACAGCGGCGGCAACGTCGCCTCCGGCTCCGTGCTCAAGCAGTGGAACTGGGACGGCAGCGGCAACCTGCAGTGGCAGCTGGCCGACCTCGGCAGCGGCTGGGTCCGCATCGTCAACCGCACCAACGGCCTGGTGCTGGACAGCGCCGGCAACACCGCCAACGGCGCACCGTGCCGGCAGGCGACCTGGACCGGCGGCGTCAACCAGCAATGGCGGCTCAACGACACCGGCAACGGCCGCCGGCAGATCATCAACCGCGGCACCGGGACCGCGCTGGACGGCATGGGCAACGCCTCAGCCGGCTCCACCGTCGTGTTGTGGGCGCCCAACACCAACACCAACAACCAGTGGACCGTGACCGCGCTCTGAGCGCATACCGCAGCAAGGAGATCCTGATGCGACGCAAATTCCGGGTGCTGCTGCTCGCCGCGGCACTGCCCCTCATGATCGCAACCGTGCTGCTGGCGGTCCGGCCGGCAGCGGCCGCCGGGATGACCCGGGTCACCAACTTCGGCAACAATCCCACCGGCCTCAACATGTACATCTACGTGCCGGTCAACGTCGCTCCCCGGCCGGCGCTGCTCGTGCTCGTGCACTACTGCGGGGGCTCCGCCGGCGGCGTCTTCAACGGCAACGGCCACGACTACGTCAACGCGGCCGACCGGTACGGCTTCATCATCGTGCTGCCCGAGGCGACGCGCAGCGGCAACTGCTTCGACGTGTCGACGCCGGCGGCCCTGCAACGCAACGGCGGCAGCGACTCCACCGGCATCATGTCGATGGTCGCCTACGCCCGCGCGAACCATCCGATCGACGCGTCGCGCATCGTGGTCTCCGGCTTCTCCTCCGGTGCGATGATGACCAACGTCCTGGCCGCGCAGTACCCCGACGTGTTCGCCGCCGCGTCCGCGTTCTCCGGCGTCCCCGCCGGCTGCTTCGCCACCACCGACGGTTCGCTGTGGAACAGCCAGTGCTCCGGCGGCACCATCATCCGCACCGCCCAGCAGTGGGGCGACACCGCGCGCACCATGTACCCCGGCTACACCGGCCGCTACCCGCGGATGCAGCTGTGGCACGGCACGACCGACACCACCCTCGCCTACCCGAATTTCGGCGAGGCGGTCAAGCAGTGGACGAACCTCAATGGGCTGGGCCAGACCCCGGCGTTCACCGACCATCCGCAGTCGAACTGGACCCGCACCCGCTACGGCAGCACCGGCACCCAGGCGACCGTCGAGGGCATCAGCATCACCGGCGTCGGGCACCAGCTGCCGATGTCCGGTCAGCTCGCATACGCCGTCGCCTTCCTCGGCCTGGACGGCGCGGGCATCCCCACCTCCCCGACCCCTACTTCGCCGGGCCCGACGACCAGCACCGGCGTGACCACCACACTCGTCGGCGCCGCCTCCGGACGCTGCCTGGACCTGCCCGGCAGCAGCGCCACCAACGGCACCCAGCCGCAGTTGTGGGACTGCCACGGCGCGGCGAACCAGCAGTGGACCCGTAACGGTCGGTCGCTGCGCTCCCTCGGCAAGTGTCTGGACGCGCCGCTGAACGCGACCGCCGGCGCCAAGGTCCAGCTGTGGGACTGCAACGGTGGCCTGAACCAGCAGTGGGACCTCAACGCCGACGGCACCATCCGCGACACCCGGTCCGGGCTGTGCCTCGACGTGGACCGCGCGGCCACCGCCAACGGCAGCAAGGTCATTCTGTGGACCTGCACCGCGGCGGCCAACCAGCGCTGGAGCCGCCGCTGACAAGCGCCGCGACCCTGCGCACCGGTACCTGGACCGCCACGATCCGGTGCTGGTCATTGCCGGGCGTCATTGATGAGATATGCGCTGGAACGCGGCGCCGGTGACGTCGGCCGCCGCGACGACACATCAGTCCAGGAGGATGCATGCAGCTCGCGAGCGTCACGGTCGATCCCGCGTTCGTCGTCGGTCCGGTCCGCCGGCGGACGTTCGGGTCGTTCGTCGAGCACCTCGGCAGATGCGTCTACACCGGGCTGCACGACCCGGCGCACCCGACCGCCGACGTGGACGGCTTCCGGGGTGACGTCGTCGACCTGGTCCGCGAGCTCGGCGTCAGCACGGTGCGGTATCCGGGCGGGAACTTCGTGTCCGGGTACCGGTGGGAGGACGGCGTCGGTCCGCGGGCGCAGCGGCCGGTGCGGCTCGACCTCGCCTGGCACTCGACAGAACCGAACACGGTCGGCGTCGACGAGTTCGTCCGCTGGGCCCGCCGGGCCGGCGTCGAGCCGATGATGGCGGTCAACCTCGGCACGCGGGGCATTCAGGAGGCGCTGGACCTCCTCGAGTACTGCAACGTGCGCGGCGGCACGGCCTTGTCGGACCTGCGGCGGGGCAACGGCGCCGAGGAGCCGCACGGCATCCGGATGTGGTGCCTCGGCAACGAGATGGACGGCCCCTGGCAGACCGGGCACAAGACGGCACACGAGTACGGGCGGCTCGCCGCCGAGACCGCCCGGGCGATGCGGCAGATTCAGCCCGACCTCGAACTGGTGGCGTGCGGGTCGTCCGGCTCCGGCATGCCCACGTTCGGGGAGTGGGAACGGATCGTCCTCAGCGAGGCCTACGACGTCGTCGACCTGATCTCGGCGCACGCCTACTACTGCGAGGACGACGGCGACCTCGCGTCGTTTCTCGCCTCGGCCGTCGACATGGACCATTTCATCGAGTCGGTCGTCGCCACCGCGGACGCCGTCCGGGCGGCCCGCAAGGCGGACAAGCGCATCCATCTCTCGTTCGACGAGTGGAACGTCTGGTACGTCAAGCGTGCCGAGTCCCGCCCGCCGGCCGGTGACGACTGGCCGGTCGCGCCGGTGCTGCTGGAGGACCGGTACAACGTCGCCGACGCCGTCGTGGTCGGCAACCTGCTGATCTCGTTGTTGCGGCACACCGACCGGGTCCACGCGGCGTCGCTCGCCCAGCTCGTCAACGTCATCGCACCGATCATGACGGAGCCGGGCGGCCGGTCCTGGCGGCAGACGACGTTCCATCCCTTCGCGCTGACCGCCCGGCACGCCGCCGGTGAGGTGCTGCGCGTCGCGATCGACGCACCGGTCCACGACACGACGCGGTTCGGGGCGGTGCCGGTCGTCGACGCCGTCGCCACGTACGAGCCGGACACGGGTGGGTTGGTGCTGTTCGCCGTGAACCGGTCGACGACCGGGCCCGTCGGCCTGACCGTCGATCTGCGGGGCCTGCCCGCGCCGCAGATCGTCGAGGCGCTGACCCTGTCCAACCCCGACCACACGTGGACGGCGACGGCGGACGACGCGACGACCGTCCTGCCCCGCGGCAACCCGTCGGCGATGCGGCACGCGGACGGAATGCGGGTCGAGCTGCCGCCGGTGTCCTGGACGATGCTACGCCTGGAGTTCCCCGAGTGATCACGACGTGATGCGGTCCGCATCGAGACATGCAAAACCTTGCCCTTCATACGTATGATGTCTAGTCTTTGAATGGGCCTTTCGCCAGGCGAGGGACAAGGCGGCGGCCGGTCGACGGCGGTGCCGGTCGACGGCCGCGGCATTGCGGCCGGCACCTGCTGTCGATGCGGCGCACATCGCGAAGTGGTGCCGTCCTACCGTGCCTGCGAGACATCTGCGCGATACCTGCGGAGGTCCGGTCCGGGCGGCAGCAACCCTCCGCCGCGGTGCTCGACGCCCGGACGGCGAGACGCCCGACATCCTGGTGTATGCCGACTACGTCTGGCCCGCCGCGGCCTACGGCATCGCCGTGAACTCCGGGTTGGAGGACGCGTACCGTGACCTCGCGGTGCCGGGTCAGGTCGCTGTGCCGAACTACGCGCTGCCGGCCAGCACCTTCGTCACCAGTGGCACGGCCACGATCCCGATCCGCAGTACCGGCGACGCCACCAGGACCGTCTGGCTGGCCCCGTCGGGCACGACCAGCTTCGCCGCCGGTCCGACGATGGCCAGGGCGGGCGGCACCGCGACGTCCATCGCCGCGCCGACGTCGTCCGGGGAATACCGGCTCTACGTAGTGGATGCCCAGGGGAACCGCTCGGCCGAGTCGAAGTGGATCGTGCGGCAGCAGGGCGGCAGCAGTGGTGGCCAGCAGAACGTCATGATCGCAGGGGGCGCGTCCGGCCGGTGCATCGACATCGGTGGCACCAGCCCGGCCAACGGTGCCCAGGCCCAGCTGTGGGACTGCAATGGTGGCAGCAATCAGCGGTTCACCAACACCTCGGGCAAGCAGCTGCAGGTGTTCGGCACCAAGTGCCTCGACGCCAGCAACCGGGGGACGACCAACGGCACCGCCGTGGTCATCTGGGACTGCAACGGTCAGAGCAATCAGCAATGGAACCTCAACGCCAACGGCACCATCACCGGAGTGCAGTCCGGGCTCTGCCTGTACGCCAACGGGGCCGGCACCGTCAATGGCACAAGGCTCATCCTCTGGTCGTGCAACGGCGGCGCCAACCAGCAGTGGAGCTTGCGCAACTGACCCGACCGGTCCGCCGTGCCGTGCCACCCCGGGCGTGCGCGGCGGGCCACCCGGGCGGGCGTCACGGGCTTCGCCGAAAGTTACATCCGTGGCCACGGCGTCATGAGCGCGGTAGGTGCACGGCTCATGCGCCGGACGAGTGACGATCCTGGTCGATGCGATGCCCGGGCTCGACGCCTGGCGTCCGCGCGGGCCGGCGCGGCACAAAACAAGGCTTTCATCGACAATCCTGCATCTCTTGACAGCACACATCATACGACTTATGTTTCGGCCGAGTTCGATGCGGCGCCGGCGCGGCCCGACCCCGCCCAGTGGCGCCCCCCGGCCGCACCTGCACAGGCAGCGCCATGCCGCCAACCGAAGGAGACATCGTTGTGAGCACTCGCCAGAGACGACGCTTCGTGCCGCGCTGGCTCGCGGCGCTCGGCGCCGTGGCCGTCGTGGCCTCCGGGATCGTCGCCGTGACGACGATGACCATGCCGGCCGCGTCCGCGGCCACGACGGCCGGCTGCGGCAAGACCCCAACGCTGCGCAGCGGCACCCAGACCATCCAGAGCAGCGGCCAGAGCCGCAGCTTCATCCTGCGTATCCCGGACGGGTACAGCAACACCCGCCCGTACCAGCTGATCTTCGGCTACCACTGGCGCGGCGGCACCATGAACGACGTCGCCTCCGGCGGCACCAGCGGCACCTCGTGGGCGTACTACGGGATGCAGCAGCAGTCCAGCAACAGCGCGATCCTCGTCGCGCCCCAGGGCATCGGCAACGGCTGGGCCAACTCCAACGGCCAGGACATCACGTTCACCGACGACATGGTCCGGTTGATCGAGAACGACCTCTGCGTCGACACCACCCAGCTGTTCGCCATGGGGTTCAGCTACGGCGGCGGGATGAGCTACGCCGTCGCCTGCGGCCGGGCCACCGTCTTCCGGGCGGTCGTGGTCTACTCCGGCGCGCAGCTGTCCGGGTGCAGCGGCGGCACCCAGCCGATCGGATACTTCGGCATCCACGGCATCTCCGACAACGTCCTGAACATCTCCTCCGGGCGCGCACTGCGCGACACGTTCCTGCGCAACAACGGCTGTGCCGCCCAGAACGCTCCGGAGCCGGCGGCCGGCAGCGGCCGGCACATCACGACCACCTACTCCTGCCGCGCCGGGTACCCCGTGCGGTGGGCCGCCTTCGACGGCGGTCACGGCCCCGGCCCCGTCGACGGATGCTCCGGCTGTGAAGACGGCACCAGGACGTGGACCAAGGCGGAGGCCTGGCAGTTCATCTCCTCCTTCGCCGGCGGCACGCCGCCGAGCTCTCAGCCGCCGAGCAGCCCGCCCGGCAGTCAGCCGCCGGGACAGTCGAACGTCACGGTCGTCGGCACCGGATCCGGCCGCTGCGTCGACGTACCCGGCAGCAGCACGACGAACGGCACCCAGGTGCAGCTGTGGGACTGCCACGGCGGCACCAACCAGCGCTTCACCTACACCGCCAACCGGCAGCTGACGGTATACGGCAACAAGTGCCTGGACGCCAACGGCCAGGGCACCGCCAACGGCACCACCGTCGTCATCTGGGACTGCAACGGCCAGCCCAACCAACAGTGGAACCTCGCGGCCAACGGCGCCATCACCGGCGCGCAGTCCGGGCTGTGCCTGGACGTGAGCGCCGCCGGCACCGCCAACGGCACGAAGATCCAGCTGTGGGCCTGCCACGGCGGCACCAACCAGCAGTGGAGCCTGCGCGGCTGACCGGTCACCGGTGGCGCCGGCCCGATCGAGCCGGCGCCACCCCTGCGAAAGTCGGTGAGGAACTCGCATGGAAACGAGGAGCGGCCGAACGGTCCGATGGAGGCGTTCCGGGCGCGGGGCGGCGGCGATCGCGATGGTGGCCCTGGTCGCGGCGGCCGTGCTGGTGGGCCTCGGCGCCCCGGCCCGGGCAGCGACCGCGATCACGATCAACGGCTCGTCGGGCGGACGAGCCCTCGACGGCATCGGCGCGGTCAGTGGGGGAGGAGGCAACAGCCGGCTGCTGATCGACTACCCGGAGCCGCAGCGCAGCGACATCCTGAACTACCTCTTCAAGCCAGGCTACGGCGCGGCGATGCAGATCCTGAAGGTCGAGATCGGCGGCGACACCAACTCGACCTCAGGCGCGGAGCCCAGCCACGAACACACCCGCGGGGCCGTGAGCTGCAACCGGGGGTACGAGTGGTGGCTGATGGAGCAGGCCAAGGCCCGCAACCCCAACATCAGCCTGGTCGGGCTGGCATGGGGTGCCCCCGGCTGGATCGGCAACGGCAACTTCTGGTCCAACGACTCGATCGACTACCTGCTGGCGTGGCTGGACTGCGCCGGCACGCACGGGCTGACGATCAACTACCTCGGCGGCTGGAACGAGAAGGGCTACAACGTCGCCTGGTACAAGAACCTTCGCGCAGCACTGAACTCGCACGGCTACAGCGGCGTGAAGATCGTCGCGTCGGACGACTTCGGGTGGTCGGCCGCCGATGACGCATTGCGCGACAGTGCGTTCGCCAGCGCCGTGTCCGCGTTCGGCAGTCACTACGTGTGCGGGTACCGCAGCGCCCAGAGCAGCTGCCCCAGCTCCAACAACGCGCTGGCCACCGGCAAGGCGCTGTGGGCCAGCGAGAACGGCTCCGACGACTACAACGCCGGCGCGCAGGCGCTCGCCCGCGGCATCAACCGCGGCTACGTCGACGGACGGATGACGGCCTACATCAACTGGCCGGCCATCGCCGCCATCACGCCGAACATCCCCTGGGCGACCACGGGTGTGGCGGTGGCGTCACAGCCGTGGTCGGGCGCCTACGCGATCGGCAAGAACGCGTGGGTGATGGCACAGACCACCCAGTTCACCGCTCCGGGCTGGCGCTACCTCGACAGCTCCAGCGGCTACATCGGCGGCAACCGCAACAACGGCAGCTACGTGTCACTGCGTTCACCCGCCAACGGTGACTACAGCACCATCATCGAGACGATGGACGCCGGTGCGGCGCAGACACTCAACTTCACCGTCACCGGCGGGCTGTCCGCCGGCACGGTGCGGGTATGGTCCACCAACGTCCGATCCAACAGCGGCGCCGAGCACTTCGTGCGCGGCGCCGACATCACACCCTCCGGTGGGGCCTTCTCCCTCACCGTCCAGCCCGGCTACGTGTACAGCATCACCACCACGGCCGGGCAGGGTAAGGGCACGGCGCTCAGCCCGGCACAGGGCAATCTGAAGCTGCCGTACAGCGACACCTTCGACAGCTACGCAGTCGGCCGCGAAGCCACATACCTGATGGACCAGCAGGGCTCGTTCGAGGTCGCAGCCTGCGGGGGCGGCCGCACCGGGCGTTGTGTGCGGCAGATGTCGGACCAGACGCCGATCTACTGGACGTCCGGTCACGCCGAACCGTTCACGCTGCTGGGCGACCTGACCTGGCGCAACTACACCGTCTCGTCGGACGTCATGCTCGAGAAGTCCGGCCACGCGCAGCTCATCGGCCGCGGCAACACGTACGACCACCAAGGCCCGCAGAACCTGAACGGCTACTACTTCCGGGTCACCGACACCGGCGCCTGGTCCATCCGCAGCAACGACACCGGCGGCAACTGGCGGACCCTGGCCAGCGGGACCACGGCGGCGCTGGGCGTCGGGCGCTGGCACATGCTGTCGCTGACAATCAACGGCAGCACGCTGACCGCGTCCGTCGACGGCGCCGCCGTCGGTTCCGTGTCGGACTCCACCTGGGTCGCCGGCCAGATCGGGTACGGCACCGGTCAGGGTGTCACAGCGCAGTTCGACAACCTCACGGTCACCCCGGCCGGCACCTCTGGCGGTTCGACCGGCGAGGTGCGCGGCGCCGGCTCCAACCGGTGCCTGGACGTCAACGGCGCCAGCCAGACTGACGGCGCGGTCGTGCAGATCTGGGACTGCAACGGTGGCGCGAACCAGCAGTGGACGCTCACCGCGAACAACCAGCTCACCGTCTACGGCAACAAGTGCCTCGATGTGGCCGGCACGACGCAGGGGTCCAGGGCACGGATCTGGACCTGCAACGGCGGCACCGGCCAGCAGTGGCGCGTCAACGCAGACGGCTCCATCGTCGCCGCCGGCTCCGGGCTGTGCCTGGACGTCAACGGCGCCGGCACGACCAACGGCACCGCAGTCCAGATCTGGACCTGCAACGGGGGCAGTAACCAAACCTGGATCCGGGCCTGACAGCCTGACCACCGGCCGGCGGCGCAACGGTCCGGCCGTCCACATCGGACGGCCGGATGAGCGATCACACCACCGAGCGGACGTCGTCTCTTCGAAGGAGGGCCACATGCAACACACCCCACCGGCCGCCGCACGACGCTGGAACCGATACTGATGGGCCCGCGCCACGACGCCATGCCGCCCATGGCCAAGACGCCGAACGGCCCCGCCGGACATCCCGCCGCCCGCCGGGCCGCCCCCGAAACGGCCGCTGCGACGCCTCCCCGCAGCCGCCCCACGATCCTGGTGCTCGTCGTCATGCTCCTGCTCGCCGGCGTCGTCGCGGTGCCGCTGAGCCGTGCCGCCCTGGCCGCCGACGCGCCCCAGCAGATCATTGGCTCAGGCTCCGGCCGATGCGTCGACGTGCCGAACGCCAGCACCACCAACGGCACCCAGGTCCAGCTGTGGGACTGTGGCAGCGCCGTCGGCCAGTCGTGGACGTACACCGCGGCCAAGCAGCTGACCGTGTACGGCAACAAATGTCTCGACGCCAGCGGCCGGGGGACCGCCAACAACACTCCGGTGATCATCTGGGACTGCAACGGGCAGACGAACCAGCAGTGGACCGTCAACGCCAACGGGTCGATCACCGGCGTGCAGTCGGGCCTCTGCCTGGATGCCACCGGCCGTGGCACGGCGAACGGAACGAAGATCATCCTGTATGCCTGCGGCGGCCAGAACAACCAGCAGTGGACCCTCACCGCACCGCCCTCGGGGACCACCGGTGGACCGTGTGACATCTACGCCACGGGTGGCACGCCGTGCGTCGCCGCGCACAGCACCGTGCGAGCCCTCTACGGCGCGTACAGCGGCAATCTGTACCAGGTGCGGCGCTCCTCGGACAGCACCACCCGAAACATCGGCGTGGTGGCCGCCGGCGGCACTGCGAACGCGTCTGCTCAGGACTCCTTCTGCGCCGGTACGACATGCGTGATCACGGTGCTGTACGACCAGTCCGGGCGCGGCAACGACCTGTGGTATCAGGGATCGAGCGTCGTGCCCGGCTCGCCGCAGAGCAGCCCGGCGAAGGCGACCACCGAGTCGCTGACCGTCGGCGGCGGCAAGGCGTATTCGCTGTACATCAACCCCGGTAACAGCTACTGGCGTGACGGTCACCTGACCGGCGTGCCGACCGGCAGCGCGCCCGAGGGCATGTACATGGTGACCAGCGGCACCCACGTCAACAGCGGCTGCTGCTTCGACTACGGCAACAGCGAGACGACCCGCAAAGCGGACGCGGCCGGTGCCATGGACGCGATCTACTTCGGCACGAGCTGCTGGTTCGGTGGCTGCTCCGGCTCCGGCCCGTGGGTGCAGGCGGACCTGGAATGGGGCCTGTTCCCGGGTGGCAGCAGCTCGTGGAACCCCAACCAGCGGGCCTTCACCAGCAAGTTCGTCACGGCGACGCTGAAGAACAACGGCACGTCCCGGTTGGCCATCAAGGGCAGCAATGCCCAGGCCGGTAATCTGTTCACCCTGTACGACGGCGCGTTGCCCAACGGCTACAGTCCGATGAAGAAGCAGGGCGCGATCGTGCTCGGCAGCGGCGGCGACTGCTGCAAGCCCGACGGCGGCGCCAACCAGAGCGCCGGCACGTTCTACGAAGGCGCGATGGTGGCGGGCTATCCGTCCGACGCGACGGAGAACGCGGTCCAGGCGAACGTCGTCGCAGCCGGCTATCGCTGACCGCAGAGGGTGAACCCCGTCGCGTGTCGCGGCGGGGCTCACCCTCTCGCCGGTGCCTCGATCAGGCCCGTGGCTCGGAGGGCGGCCCAGAGCACGTCCGGGACGGCGGTCTCGGCGCGCTGCAGGGTCTGCAGGACCTCGGTCTGGTTGCGCATGCCGACCACCGTCGCCACGACGGCCGGGTGTGCGCGGACGAAGGCGAGTGCCGCAGCGGGCAGCGTGACGCCGTGCGCCTCGCAGATCTCGGCGATGCGGTGCGCGCGGTCGATCAACTCGGCGGGTGCCTGCCGGTAGTTGTAGGTGGCGTCCGCCGGCGGGCGGTCCGTGGCGAGCAGGCCGGAGTTGTAGACGCCCGCGATCACGACACCGACCCCGCTGTGCTGCGCGGCGGGCAGCAGGTCGTGCAGCGCACCCTGTTCGAGCAGTGTGTACCTGCCGGCGCACATCACCAGGTCGATGTCGGCCTCCTGGACGAACCGGGTGAGCATCGCCGACTGGTTCATTCCCACCCCGACGGCTCCGATGACGCCCTGGTCGCGCAGCTCGGTCAGCGCGGGCACCGCCTCGGCGGCGGCCTGCCGCCAGTGCCCGTCCGGGTCGTGCAGGTAGACGATGTCGATGCGATCGAGGCCCGTGCGGGTGAGGCTCGCCTCCAGCGAGCGGAGAACGCCGTCGCGGCTGAAGTCCCACTGCCGTCGGTGCGTCGCGGCGACGTCGAAGCCTTCCGGGTCGCGCAGGTGCGCCGTCTGCGGCGACGGAACGAGCATCCGTCCTACCTTCGTGGAGATCACGAAGTCGTCGCGCGGCCTCGCGCGCAGCGCGGTACCGAGTCGCCGCTCGGACAGCCCCAGCCCGTAGTGCGGAGCGGTGTCGAAGTACCGGATGCCGGTGTCCCAGGCGGCGTCGACCGCCGCGGCGAAGGTCTCGTCCGTGGTCGCGTGGTACAGGTTGCCGCCCTGTGCGGCGCCCAGACCCAACGCGGTGAGGCCGATCGTCGGCCTGCGCGGAAGCGCCCGGCGCGTCACGACGGCCTCAGGCGGTAGATCCTACGGGCGGTGTCACCCCAGATCATCGCCTGTTCCGCCGCATCCAGCGGATGCAGCAGCTGTGCGAGTGTCTCGATCCAGCCTTGGTATGACGTGGCGAGCAGGCAGACCGGCCAGTCTGAGCCGAACATGAGCCGCGACGGGCCGAAGGTGTCCAGTGCGTGCTCGACGGCGGGCCGCAGTTCCTGCGGTGTCCACGAGGCCCAGTCGGCCTCGGTCACCAGGCCGGACAGTTTCGCGGTCGTGTTCGGCAGCTGGGCGAAGGTGCGCAGGTCCCGGGCCCAGCCGCCGTGCCTCGAGCAGGGCAGCGCGGGTTTACCGATATGGTCCAGGACGAACGCCACGCCGGGCAGGTCACGGGCGAGCCGAGCGGCCGCGGGTAGCTGGTGGCGGCGGATCACCAGGTCGAATGCGAGGCCGGCCTCGCCGGCCGCCGCGACGCCGCGGCGCAGGTCCGGCCTGTCCAGAAAGCCGGGGTCGGACTCCTCCTGCACGAGGTGGCGGACACCGACGAGCCGGTCCCCTCCCTTACCGGCCCGCAGCCGGGCGATACGGTCGGCGACGTTGGGTGCCATGAGGTCGACCCAGCCGACGACGCCACCGATGAGGTCGGCCTTTTGCGCCTGGCGCAGCAGGTCCGTGGTCTCCGCCTGCGAGGAGATGCTCTGCACGACGACGGTCTGGGTGACGCCGGACGCGGCGGCCTGCAGGGTCAGGTCCGCGACGGTGAAGTCGGCGTTGATCGCCTTCATCGTCGTGCCGTTGATCCATGGCTGCGGGTGGCGGGCGCGGACCCACAGGTGGTGGTGGGCGTCGATGATCTGCCGCGGTGCTCGCGCTGCGCTGTGGTTCATCGGCCGAGCCAGCCACCGTCGACGGGGAGCGTGATGCCGTTGACGTAGTCCGACGCCGGCGCGGACAGGAACACCGCAGCCCCGCCGATGTCCTCGGACCTGCCCCAGCGGCCGGCCGGGATCCGTTCCAGGATGGACCGGTGGCGCAGCGGGTCGTCGCGCAGTGCCTGCGTGTTGTCCGTGGCGATGTAGCCCGGCGCGATGGCGTTGACGTTGACGCCATGTCCGGCCCATTCGTTGGCCAGCGCCTTGGTCAGTCCGGCCACGCCGGACTTCGCGGCCGTGTAGCCGGGGACGTTGATGCCGCCCTGGAAGCTCAGCAGCGAGGCCGTGAAGATGATCTTTCCTCGGCCGCGCCGGACCATCTCCCGGCCGATCTCGCGGCTGAGCAGGAACTGGCTGGTGAGGTTCACCTGGATGACGTGGTCCCAGAGCCCGTCGGAGTGCTCGGCGGCCGGGGCGCGCGCGATGGTGCCGGCGTTGTTGACCAGGATGTCGATCGGCCCGAGCGTGTTGAGGTCCGCGGCGAGCCGGTGGACCGCCGTGCGGTCGGCGAGGTCGGCCGTCAGGGCGGTGAAGGCGCGCCCGGCCTGCCGGACCCGCCGTTCGACGTCGCTGCCGGAGGGCTCCAGCTGCGCGGAGACACCGATGATGTCCGCGCCGGCCAGGGCGAGAGCCTCGGCGATGGCGAGGCCGATCCCGCGCCTGGCGCCGGTCACGACGGCGGTGTGCCCCGAGAGGTCGAACATCGGGTTCACCGTGGCTGCTCCTGCCAGTCGATAAGGACCTTCATGACGCCACCGCCGGACTCCAGCGCGGTGAACGCGTCGCCGACGGTGTCCACCGGCCCGATCCGGGAGATCAGCCGCTGCACGGCGACCTCGCCCGTGGCGATGAGCCGGATCGCCTCGGTCATGTCGTCGCGTTGATACAGGCGGGCGCCGAACAGTTCGAGCTCGCGCCAGAAGAACCGGTGCAGGTTGACCGGGCGCAGCTGCGGATGGATGGCCACCATGACGAGGCGGCCCCGGGTGGTCAGCACGTCGACGGCGGTGGTGACTCCGGCGGCCGAGCCGGAGACCTCGAAGGCGATGTCGGCGCCCGCGTTCATGGTGCGGTCGTTCACCGTCGCCACGACGTCGGTCGCCGCCGGGTCCAACGCCTCGACACCGAGTTCGCCGGCGACGCGGCGGCGGAATCCGTCCGGTTCGACCACAACGACCCGTGCGCCGCGGTGCTGCGCGACGGCGGCGATCAGCAGGCCGACCGGTCCGCCGCCGACCACGACGACGTGGTCGTCGGTGCCCACGTTCGCGCGGCGCACGTCGTGGACGGCGACCGCCGTCGGCTCGATGAGGGCCGCGTGCTCCAACGGCAGCTCCTCCGGCAGCGGGAGCACCAGATCCGCGGGGACGTTCCACAGCGACTGCATCGCACCGGGGGAGTCGATGCCGAGGAACTGCATGCCGTGGCAGATGTGGGAGTGCCCTCGCCGGCATGCGGCGCACCGGCCGCATGACCTCGTCGGCATGACGGTCACCGGCTGGCCGACGGTCCAGCCGGTGACGCCCGGGCCGAGCTTGGCGATCCGCCCCGACATCTCGTGGCCGATCACCGCCTCGGTGCCGACCCGGGCGTCCATGTCACCGTGGTAGATGTGCAGGTCGGTCCCGCAGATGCCGGTGTAGGCGATCGCGATGCTCAGCTCGCCGTGGCCGGGCTCCTCTTCGGGGCGTTCTTCGATGTCGAGCGTGCGCGCCCTGCGATAGACGACGGCTTTCATCGGTCTCCATACGGTGCGGTGGACAGCCGGGCTCGTGGACCGCGAAAACGTAACTCGTATGACGTATTCAGTCAACACGGATCGCGGCGACGGTCGCCCCTCGCAGAAGGGGTCAGCCGACCAGGGCGGGCCGCACCCGGAACGAGTTCTCGGCCCAGAACGCTGGGGTGCCGTTGGCCTGATCGACCCAGAGTTGGTCGCCCCGGCGGGGCCGTACCACCCGGGATAGATCTGCGCCTCGAGCAGGGTGATGCCCGCCGCCGCGCCGGCGCGCGGGCAGAACGGTGTCCTGCACGGCGTCGTCGGCGTCCGAGTGACCGTCCAGCGCGCGGCGCACGATGCTGTATGCCAGCGGCAGGCCGGCCGCGACGAGGTCGTCCAGGGCCCGTGGGTCTCCGGCCTGTGCCGCGAGCACGAGGTCAGATTCGTTCCGGTTGGCAGTTCGCATCGTCACATCGCAGTCACAGAACCAGTTTTCCGGCCGCAGGTGACGGCTGGCGGCTGTCCTTTCCAGGCACTGCCCAAGGGCTCGGGGTCCGCGTGGCCGTTGACTTTCACCGATGATCGACCGTCTCGTCAAGCGGCAGCCCGGATTTGGTCAGGGCGGCCATTTGCACCGTCCGCAGATAACAGAAATTCGCCGATCAACGATGACGCCGCGGACCGGCCGTGCTGTCGGCGTCGCGAACGCCGTGGCGCTGGGCGCCCGTTGCCGATCGGGGCCGGCGCTCCGTGCACGGCGACGCCAGGTCACCGGCGGCACCGACCTCCGCCGGTGGCGCGGCCCCGGACCCGTCGAAGGTCATCCACGGCATTGTCGTGACAGCGGCATCGGCTGCGACGGGCTTCCGCCTGGCGTCGATCATCGTGACGCTCCTTGACGCCGGGGGTGGTATTTCGGTCACGCTACAAACATATGACGTATGTCGTCAATCATGTAACGTGCCTCGATGTATCGATGACCGCCGGGTCGTGGCCGCCGTCCGTCCGGCGTGGCGGCATCGATGCATGGCAACCGGCGCGGCGGCGCGCGCCCATCTGACCCGCACTTGTCAGGAGGGTTCCTATGTACCGAACACCACCCCGATACCGACGAGGCGCGGCGGCGGTGATGCTCGCGCTGGCCGCTGGAAGTTTCACGGCCGTCGCCGCCACACCCACGCCGGCCTCCGCGGCCATCAATGCCGCAGACTTTCAGCAAGTGACCCTCGCCAAGGGGCTCTCCGAGGTCGGCGAGCCGCTGACGATCTCGGTCCTGCCCGACCGCTCGGTCCTGCACACCGCCCGCAACGGCACGCTGCGTCGTACCGACGCCAACGGCACCACGAGCGTGATCGCCAACATCCCCGTCTACACCCACGACGAGGAAGGCCTGCAGGGCGTCGCGGCAGACCCGAACTTCGCCAGCAACCGCTACATCTACCTGTACCACGCGCCGCCACTGAGCACGCCCTCGGGTGATGCGCCGGCCACCGGCACGGACGCGACGTGGGCGACATGGGCCGGGGTCAACCGCTTGTCCCGGTTCACGTTGAACTCCGATTTCACGGTCAACATGAGCAGCCAGGTCAACGTCCTGGACGTGCCCGCCAACCGGGGCATCTGCTGCCACGTCGGCGGCGACATCGATTTCGACGCGGCCGGCAACCTGTACCTGTCGACCGGTGACGACTCCAACCCGTTCGACTCCGCGGGCTACTCGCCGCTGGATGAGCGGACGAACCGCAACCCGGCGTACGACGCGCAGCGGTCTGCGGGCAACACCAACGACCTGCGGGGCAAGATCCTGCGGATCAAGGTCAACGTCAACGGCACGTACAGCGTCCCGTCGGGCAACCTGTTCGCGCCGGGCACCGCCAACACCCGGCCCGAGATCTACGCGATGGGCTTCCGCAACCCGTTCCGGATGAGCGTCGACAAGGCCACCGGCATCGTCTACGTGGGCGACTACGGCCCCGACGCCGGCACCACCAGCGCCAACCGCGGCCCGTCCGGGCAGGTCGAGTTCAACCGGATCACGTCGCCCGGCAACTACGGCTGGCCGTACTGCACCGGCAGCAACAGCACCAGCGAGACCTACAACGAGTGGAACTTCGCCACCAACAGCACCGGCGCCAAGTTCAACTGCTCGGGTGGGCCGACGAACAACTCGTTCCGCAACACCGGCCAGCAGACCCTACCGCCGGCCCGTGCGGCGTGGATCCGGTACGCGGGCGACGCGGGCAGCCCGTCGGAGTTCGGCAGCGGCTCCGAGTCGCCGATGGCCGGTCCGGTGTACCGCTACGACGCGAACAACCCATCGGCGACGAAGTTCCCGCAGTCGCTGGATGGCAAGTTCTTCGCCGGCGAGTTCGGCCGCGGCTGGATCAAGCCGATCGTCGTCAACAGCGACGGCACCCGGGGCGCGATCGACACGTTCCCGTGGGTCGGCAAGCAGGTCATGGACATGCAGTTCGGTCCCGACGGCGCACTGTACGTCCTGGACTACGGCGCGGGCTTCGGCAACGGCGACGCGAACTCGGCGCTGTACCGCTTCGACTACGTCGGCAGCGGCAACAACCGGGCACCGACCGCGGTCGCCGGTGCCAGCACGACATCCGGCGCCGCGCCGCTGACGGTGAACTTCTCCTCCGCGGGCAGCAGCGACCCGGAGGGCGGCACGCTGAGCTACTCGTGGGCGTTCGGCGACGGCACCACCTCGACCGCGGCGAACCCGACGAAGACCTACACCACCAACGGCACCTACAGCGCCACGCTGACGGTGCGCGACCCGCAGGGCGCCACCGGATCGGCCGGCGTGCAGATCAGCGTCGGCAACACCGCACCCACCGTCGTGGTCAACACGCCGTCGGCCGGACAGCTGGTCTCCTTCGGCGACAGCGTGCCGTGGAGCGTGACGGTCACCGACCCCGAGGACGGGGCGATCGACTGCTCGAAGGTCACCATGACCTACGTGCTCGGTCACGACCAGCACGCGCACCA
This sequence comes from Dactylosporangium sp. NPDC005555, assembly GCF_040605635.1. Lineage (NCBI taxonomy): Bacteria > Bacillati > Actinomycetota > Actinomycetes > Micromonosporales > Micromonosporaceae > Dactylosporangium > Dactylosporangium sp. NPDC005555. The sequence continues at coordinate 12,745 of NZ_JBEXDG010000026.1, read as the reverse complement.
GATCACCTCGCAGACCGGCTGCTCCGGCACGATCAACATCCCGGTCGACGGTGAGCACGACGACGCGGCGAACATCTTCCCGGTCTTCGACGCGCAATACACCGACAACGGCGGGCTGACCGTCCACGCGCAGAACATCCTCCAGCCGCGGCACCGCCAGGCGGAGCACTACAAGAGCTCCTCCGGCGTCAGCCAGTACTCCAAGACGACGGCCGAGGGTGGCAAGACCGTCGGCGACATCCACAACGGCGACTGGATCTCCTTCGACCCGTACAAGCTGAACAACGCCACCTCGGTCCAGGTCCGCGCGTCCTCCGCGGGCGCCGGTGGCACCGTGCAGGTCCGCACGGGCTCGCCGACCGGCACCGTCATCGGCTCCGCGACAATCCCGGTAACGGGCTCGTGGGAGACGTTCACGACCGTCACGGCGGCGATCTCCGGCGCACCTACCGGGACCACGTCGCTCTACCTGACGTTCGCCGGCAGCGGCACCGGGCTGTTGTTCGACGTGGACAGCTTCACCTTCGGCACCGGCACCGCGCCGTCCGGCGTCGGCCCGGTCAAGGGCCTGGCCGGCAAGTGCCTCGACGTGCGCGGCGGCGCTTCGACGGACGGTACGCAGATCCAGCTCTCCACCTGCTCGGGCAGTGCCGGGCAGACATGGACGCGCAACGGCCAGACACTGCGGGCGTTCGGCAAGTGCCTTGACGTCAACGGCGGCTCAGCCGCGGACGGCGCGAAGGTGCAGTTGTGGACGTGCAACGGCGGCGGCAACCAGAACTGGGCGGCGCAGTCGGACGGCACGCTGCGCAACGCGCAGTCGGGCAAGTGCCTGGACGTGTCGGGCAACAACTCCGCCGACGGCACGGTCGTGCACCTGTGGACCTGCATCTCCGGCGCTGCGAACCAGAAATGGACCCTGCCCTGACCTGACGATCCCGGGCCGCCCGTGGATGCGGGCGGCCCAGCCCCAACTTCCGAAACCGGAGGAACCATGCGCAGACTTCTCGCCGGTGCGGGCGCCGTCCTGGCCCTCGCCGCCGGCTCCCTCGCCACTTCGCAGCCGGCATCGGCCGCCGACGTGCCGTACGACGTCCTCGTCTTCTCCAAGACCGCCGGCTTCCGGCACGACTCGATCCCGGCCGGGATCCAGGCGATCCGGGACCTGGGCGCGGCGAACAACTTCACCGTCACCGCGACCGAGGACGCCGCCGCGTTCACCGCCACGAACCTCGCCCAGTACGAGACCGTGGTCTTCCTCAGCACCACCGGCGACGTGCTCAACACCACGCAGCAGACCGCGTTCGAGTCCTACATCCGCGCCGGCGGCGGCTACGTCGGCGTGCACTCCGCCGCCGACACCGAGTACGACTGGTCTTTCTACGGCACGCTGGTCGGCGCGTACTTCGCATCGCACCCGGCGATCCAGCAGGCGAACGTCAAGGTCGAGAACCGGGCCCACCCGGCCACGGCGCACCTTCCGCAGACCTGGACCCGAACAGACGAGCTGTACAACTACCGGACGAACCCGCGCGCAGGGGCCCGGGTGCTCGCCACGCTGGACGAGTCGTCGTATTCCGGCGGCTCGATGGGCGCCGACCACCCGATCACCTGGTGCAAGACGATCGACAGCGGCCGGTCGTTCTACACGGGCCTCGGGCACAGCCAGGCGTCCTACGCGGAGTCGGCATTGCGCGCCCAGCTGCTCGGCGGCATCCGGTACGCGGCCAAGCGGGCCCAGGCCGACTGCCGGCCCGAGAGCGGGTACACGACGCTGTACAACGGCTCGACCACCGGCTGGGCGCAGGCGGGCCCCGGCGGATTCACCAACAGCGATGCCACTCTCACCTCCACGGGCGGGCTCGGCCTGCTCTGGTACAACGCCCGGCAGTACGCCTCCTACTCGCTGAAGGCGGACTGGCGGCTCACCGGCGACAGCAACTCCGGGGTTCAGGTGGGATTCCCCAACCCGGGCAACGACCCGAACGTCGCGATGAACCAGGGTTATGAGATCCAGATCGACGCCACGGACTCCGCGGACCGCACCACCGGCGCGATCTACGGGGTCAAGTCCGCCGACATCGCCGCCCGGGACGCGGCGCTGAACCCCGCGGGGGAGTGGAACACCTTCGAGGTGCTCGTGGAGGGGCAGCGGATCAGGGTGTACCTCAACGGCAGTCTGATCAACGACTTCACCAACACCGATCCGAACCGTAACCTCGACGGGTACATCGGCGTCCAGAACCACGGCACCGGTGACGTGGCCGCCTTCCGCAACATCCGGATCAAGGAGCTCGGCACCCAGCCGTCCGGCGTCGGCCCGGTCAAGGGCCTGGCCGGCAAGTGCCTCGACGTGCGTGGCGGGAGCTCGGCCGACGGCACGCAGATCCAGCTGTACACGTGCCAGGGCAACGCGGCGCAGACATGGACGCGCTCCGGTCAGACGCTCAAGGCCCTCGGCAAGTGCCTGGACGTCAACGGCGGCAGCACGGCGAACGGCGCGAAGGTGCAGTTGTGGACGTGCAACGGCGGCGGCAACCAGAACTGGGCGGCGCAGTCGGACGGCACCCTGCGCAACGCGCAGTCGGGCAAGTGCCTGGACGTGTCGGGCAACAGCTCCGCCGACGGCACGGTCGTGCACCTGTGGACCTGCATCTCCGGTGCGGCGAACCAGAAATGGACCCTGCCCTGACCTGACCCGTCCCACACCGAGGGGGCGGCCGGATGACCGGCCGCCCCCTCTAGCATTCATGAGACGTCATACCTATTATGTTTCGCACACCCCTGAAGGAGCTTCCTCATGCCGCTGAGACCAGCCCACCCATCACCACGGCCGCCAGGCAGGACCGCCGCGCTCGCCAGAACCGCCGCCGCCGTCCTCATCGCCGGCGGCGTGGCGGTCCTGCCGCCGCCCGCCGCAGCCGCCGTCATGCAGACGCTGTACGCCGCGCCCACCGGCTCCGGCACCGCCTGCACCGCAGCCCAGCCGTGCTCGCTGTCGCAGGCGCAGACGGCCGTCAGGGCGAGCGCAGCGAACATGACCGGCGACATCGTCGTGCAGCTCGCCGGCGGCACGTACACCCTCAGCGCGCCGCTCACCTTCACCGCCGCCGATTCCGGCACCAACGGCAATACCGTCGTCTGGCAGGCCGCCGCCGGGACCCGCCCGATCATCTCCGGCGCGCAGAAGATCACCGGATGGACCGTGTCGGACTCCGCCCAGAACATCTGGCGGGCCGACGTCGGCACCGGTTTCGACACCCGCCAGCTCTACGTCGACGGCCGCATCGCCACCAGGGCCCGCACCCAGGTCAACCGCGCGGACTTCACCGCCTCGGCGACCGGGCTCAGCTTCACCAACGGGGCGCTGTCCTACCTCAACAACCTCGCCAACAAGAGCCGGGTCGAGGTGGAGTCGGTCAACTCGTTCACCGACCGGTACGTGCCGGTACAGGCGATCAGCAACAACACGCTCACCATGCAGCAGCCCGCGTGGAACAACAACGCCTGGGGCTACGACACGCTCACCAGGCCGTTCCGCAGCGGGCCGATGTATCTGGTGAACGCCCGTGAGTTCCTGGACGCCGGGGGAGAGTGGTACCTGGACACCGCGGCCGGCGCGCTGTACTACAAGCCGCTGTCCGGACAGAACATGGCCACCGTCGATGTCCAACTGCCGCGGCTGGAATCGCTGCTGCGCGTCGGTGGCACCTACGCGGCGCCGGCCCACCACCTGACATTCTCCGGCCTGCAGTTCTCCGGCACCAGCTGGCTGCAGCCCAGCAGCAACCAGGGATACGCCGACCAGCAGACCGGCGCGTACATGTACGGCACCTGGAACCGCCCGGCCGACGCGCTCACCTCGTGCCAGTCCGGCTGCCAGCTCTTCGAGGCGACCCGCCCCGCCTGGCGGCAGATGCCGGCCGCGGTGCAGGTGTCCGCGGCCAACACCGTGTCCTTCACGGGCAACCGGTTCACCAACCTCGGCCAGGTCGGTCTCGGCATCGGCAACGACGCCAACGCGCACGGCACCGGTGTCGGGCTCGGCGCCCGCGACATCGCGGTGACCGGCAACGTGTTCGAGTACACGTCGGCCGGAGCCGTCATCGCCGGCGGTGTCCAGGCCGACGCGCACCACCCCGGCGACAGCCGGATGACCAACAGCAACATCACCGTCAGCAACAACGTCGTCCACGACGTCGCCACCGAGTACCGCAGCCACGTCGGGTTGCTCATGACCTACACGGCCGGCTCGACGATGGCGCACAACGAGCTGTACAACCTGCCCTATTCCGGGATCGCCCTGGGCTACGGGTGGGGTGCCAACGACGCGGGCGGCAGCCAGGACTACACCGACCGGGGGCTGTACAACTACCAGCCCCGGTACACCACGGCCACCATCGCGGCGAACAACCGGGTCACGGCGAACTTCGTGCACGACGTGGTCCAGCAGATGACGGACGCCGGCGCGTTCTACCACCTCTCGGCGAGCCCCGGCACGACCGTCAACGAGAACTACTTCCGCAACAGCAACGGCTGGCTCGGCCTGTACTTCGACGAGGGTTCGCGCTACGTCTCCGCAGCGAACAACGTCTTCGACAACACCGGAACCTGGGCGTACACCCAGGAGTGGGCGAACAACAACACCGGCAACCTGACCCTGACCAACAACTGGACCACGAACAACGGCAGCAACGTCAAGACCGGCACCCGGGGCAACACCAACAGCGGCACGGTCGTGGTGAGCGGCGGCAACTGGCCGACCGGCGCCCGGACGGTCATGGCCGCGGCCGGCGTCCAGGGCACCCAACAGCCGGCGGACACATTCGCGCTGCGCGGCCAGGCGTCCGCCCGGTGCCTGGACATTGCCGGGGCCTCGCAGAGCAACGGCGCCCTCGCGCAGATCTGGGACTGTCACGGCGGCACCAACCAGCGGCTCACGCTGACGGCCACCGGTGAGCTGCGCCTGTACAACGGCAGCAAGTGTCTCGACGTGCTCGGCCGCGGCACCGCCAACGGCACCGCGGTGGACATCTGGGACTGCAACGGCCAGACCAATCAGCAGTTCCGGCTCAACAGCAACGGCAGCGTCACGGCGGTCGGGGCGAACAAGTGCCTGGACGTCAGCGCCTTCGGCACCGCCAACGGCACGAAGGTCCAGATCTGGGACTGCCTCGGCGCCACCAACCAGCAGTGGAGCAAGGTCACGTCGTAGCCGTCGGCCCACGGTCGCGGGCCGGGTGACTCACCGTTGCAGCCGCAGCGCGTCGCCCGGCCCACCACGGCGGGCCAGCCAGGCATCGGTGATGTGCGCGAACATCGCCTCCGCGGCGCCGGCCGGGTCGTGCGCGGCGATGCGTTCGTACACGCGCCGATGACCCAGGTTCGACGCCACGCACAAGGCCCGTTCGGTGCGCCCCACGTACCGCGCGGTGTGGATGACCTGGCTCTGCAGTGCCTTCACCACTCCGCGGGCGATGCGGTTGCCGGATGCGTGCATGACGATGTCGTGGAAGGTGCGATCGTGCTCCTCGTACGTGACACGGTCGCCGACGAGCTCGTCCATGCGGTCCACAAGGGCCCGGAGCTGGTCGACCGTGTCCTGACCGGCGCGCCGGGTGGCTTCACCGGCCATGTCGGACTCCAGCAGCCGCCGGGTGACGACGACATCGTCCAGGACGTTGAGCGTGTCGTCCTCGGCGATGCTCGCGGCGAGCACGAGCTCGTCGAGCATGTTCCAGGTGCCCGGCGGTGTGACGATGGTGCCGCTGCCCTGGCGGACCTGCACCAGCCCCTTTTCCTGCAACAGCTTCACCGCCTCCCGGACCACGGTGCGGCTCACCGAGAACGTCTCGCACAGCGCGGGCTCCGGCGGCAGCGGCGTGCCCGGCAGGTGCAGTCCGCGCACGATCCGGCCCACCAGCTCGGCGGTGATGGCCCTGGCGAGGTTCGCCGGCCGCCGTGTCCAGGCCGGTGATGGTGCGGCCATCTGCGATCCCGTCATAGTGCCTCCCGTGCTCCGTGGCGTGCACTGCGACGCGACGCCACTCGAGTATATGGAACTCATGACGTCAGACGTAATACGAATATGTTACGGCGCTTGCAGACGTCATACGTATGCCCTATATTTTGGGCCCAACGCATCGGTGGGTCTCACAGTCTTCGACACAAGGGACGCGAATATGGTTGGAAAGGCACAGCACGGACAGGCCCGGCGATGGGCCGGTGTGGCGGCACTGGCTCTCACCCTCACCGTTTCGGCCTGCGGGAGCGACAGCGGCACAACCTCCGGTTCCTACGGGTTTCCGCAGGCGGCTCAGGACGACAAGGCGAAGATCACCGTATGGGTAGACGCCGACCGGTCCTCGGCAGTCGACGCGTTCAAGAAGGCCAACCCCGACGTGCAACTGGAGGCCGTCACCTACGACGGGTCGGCGAACGGATCGAACTCGTTCCGCACCAAGATGCAGCTGTTCGACCGCGCCGGCAGCGGCTGGCCCGACGTGGTCTTCTCCACGCAGAACAACGACGCGGCCTGGGCCAGCCAGCAGAGCAACGGCAAGCAGGCCTTCGCCGCCGTCCTCAACCAGGGTCTCGTCGCCAAAGAGACAATGGACCGGTTCACCGCCGGCGCGCTCAACCCGTGCACCGTCGAAGGCAAGGTGTACTGCCTGCGCAACGACCTCGCCCAGGTGGTGCTCTGGCACAACAAGGCACTGCTGGACCAGTTCGGCTACACCCTGCCGACCACCTGGGAGGACTACCAGGTCCTCGGCGAGAAGGTGGCCCGCGAGCACCCCGGCTACATCGTGGGCGCCGCCGGCGACGCGTTCACCCCGGAGATCTTCCTCTGGAGCAGCAAGTGCCAGGCCAACGGCATCACCGGACCGAAGACGGTGACCGTCAACACCGGCACCACGGAATGCAAGCGTGCCGCCGCGATGCTGGACACCCTGATCAAGAACGGCACGGTGCCCACCGTCAGCGTCTTCTCTCCCGAGTTCGTGAAGAACTACGCGAACAAGGTGCTGCTGATGCCGGGCCCGGCCTGGTACGCCGGCGCCATCTTCAACAACCCGCAGTCGCTCAACGTCCCGAAGGGGCAGCTCGGCGTGGCCGCGCCGCTGGCGTGGAAGGGTGAGGAGGCGGCGACCGGCAACGTCGGCGGCGCCACCTGGTTCATCAGCAGCCACTCCAAGAACCTCAAGACTGCGCAGAAGTTCGTCGAGTTCGTCACCACCGCCGACGACTACCAGGTGAACGTCGCACCGGGGTATCCCGCGTACGCGCCCGCCGCCGACAAATGGATCAAGAAGCAGGAGTCGAGCGGCTACTACGCCACCGACCTGCAGGCGATGGTCAAGGCCGGGTCGCAGATCTGGAGCGGGTGGGGCTCGGGCATCTTCAGCCAGGAGGCCATCTGGGCCAAGACCGTCACCCCCGCGATCGTCAGCGGCAAGAGCCTGGTCGGTCTGCTCCCTGAGTGGCAGACCGCCATCAAGAACCAGGCCCAGGTCGACGGATACACCGTCACATGACAATGGCATACGAGGCCGCCCGCCGACCGGGCGGGCGGCCCCGCCCGACGCAGCACCGCAGCGCGGTCAGCTACGCCTTCGTCGCGCCCTACGCCGTGCTCGCGATCGCCTTCGGCATACTGCCGGCCGCCTACGCCCTCTATCTCGCGTTCACCAACGGCGACGGCACCTTCGCCGGCATCACCAACTTCACCAAGGTCGTCGGCGACTTCCGGTTCCTGCCCGCCGTCGGGCACGTCGCCTGGTACCTGGCGATCTGGCTGATCTCGCTGGTGGTCCTGGTGACGTTCCTGGCGATCGTGGTGCACGCCGTCGGTGCCCGCTGGCTGAGCCGCACCCTCCGGCTGGTGTTCTACCTGCCGGGCGCGGTCGCCGGCGCCTCCAGCGTGCTGCTGTGGCTGTTCGTGCTCGACCCGACCGCCAGCCCGGTTTCAGGGCTGCTGCGGCTGTTCGGGTTCGACAGCTTCAACCAGGTCATCGCACCCGGACACCTGCCACTCATCTTCGCCGTCATCGCGTTCTGGACCGGCGCGGGCGGCTGGATCGTCATCATGTACGGCGCGCTCAACAACATCAGCTCCGAGGTGATCGAGGCGGCGCGCATCGACGGCGCCGGGCCGGTGCAGATCGCCTGGCGCATCCAGCTGCCGCTGCTGCGCAAATGGATCTCGTACATGGGCATCATGTCGCTCGCCGCCGGCACGCAGCTGTTCGTCGAGCCGCAACTGCTGTCGCAGGCCAGCAACGCGATCGTGCCCAACGACTACTCGCTCAACCAGCTCGCGTACCTGTACGCGTTCCAGCAGAACGACTTCAACGCCTCCGCCGCCATCTCGCTGCTGCTGCTCGTCATCGCCCTCGCGTTGTCGGCCGTCTTCGTGACGCGCGGTGGCCTGTTCGAAAGGGGCTGAGCCAATGGCGACAGTGCTCATCCGGCGACCGCGTCAGGTGCCGGCCGGACCTGCCACGGGTCACCGCTCCGGTGCCGGCGGCGGCGCGGGCCGCGCGCTCGTCGCGGTCGTGCTCACCGTCTTCGTGCTGTTCTTCGTCATCCCGATCGTCTGGCTGCTGCTGGCCACGACGAAGTCGGCGCACGAGCTCCTCGTCGGCAGCCCGTTCCTGCCCGGCACCCCGGCCGACCTGGCCGGCAACTGGCGTCAACTGTTCGACTTCCAGGACGGTGCGGTGACCGCGTGGGTCGGCAACTCCGCACTGTACGCGGTGGGCGCCCTGGTGATCACGCTCATCGCGAGCATCCCTGCCGGCTACGCCATGGCGATGACCGACTTCCGGTTCCGCCGCTCGCTGCTGGTGCTGACGCTGATCGTCATGCTCATCCCGAACACCGCGCTCGTGCTGCCGATCTTCCTCGAACTCAACGTGGTCGGGTTGATCGGCAGCCCGCTGTCGGTGATCCTGCCCATGTCGTTCTTCCCGTTCGGGGTGTACCTCACCTACATCTACTTCTCCACCAGCGTCCCGCGGGACCTGCTCGCCGCGGCGCGCATCGACGGATGCTCGGAACTCGAGGTCTTCACCAAGGTCGCGCTGCCGCTGGCGACCCCGATCGTCGCTCTGGTCGCCTTCTTCAGCTTCGTGCAGAGCTGGAACAACTTCTTCCTGCCCTTCGTGATGCTGCCGTCCAGCGACGGCTACCCGGTCCAGGTCGGCCTGACGTCGCTGCTCGCCTCAACGCCGGCGTTCAACCCCAGTTCCGCCGGTGCCCAGTCGGTGCAGCTGCCGACGCTCGCCCTGGCGACCGTCGTGTCCGTGCTGCCGGTGCTGATCGTCTTCGTGTTCGCCCAGCGGTTCCTGGTCGCGGGCATGACGGCGGGAGGCACCAAAGAGTGAAACCGAACTATGCCGCGAAGGAGCACGTGTGAAAGTCACCGGATACCGCAGCCTGACGACGAAACATGACTGGGGGCGGCTGATCGGCGACGCCAATGGGGTGATGTCGGAGCCGCGTACCGACGTGCACGTGCTGATCCTGGAGACCGACACGGGGCTGGAGGGCATCGGGCTCGGCCAGCACGGGGACATCGACCGGGTCTTCGGCGCCGTCGAGGGCGAGGACCCGCGGGCCGTTTCGGCCCTGTACGACCGGATGCTGAACTGGGTGTTCAAGACCGGGCACGCGGGCGCCACGTTCGGTGCCATCGGCGCGATCGACATGGCGCTGTGGGATCTCAAGGCGAAGGCCGCCGGTGAGCCTCTGTGGCGCACGTTGGGCGCGTTGGACCGGTTCGTGCCCGGCTACGCCTCCGGGCTGGACATCGCCCTGGACGACGACGCCCTGGTCCGCCTGTACGAGAAGTTCGCCGACCGGGGGTTCAGCGCCGCCAAACTCAAGGGCGGCCACGACGTCCAGCGGGACCTGCGCAGGCTCGAAGCGCTGCACGAGGTGCTGCGACGCAACTCGGCGCAGCCGGCCCTCATGTTCGACGCCAACGAATCATGGAATCGCACACAGGCGGTACGGTTCGTGACGGCGCTGGAACGTGGCGTCGACCTCACCTGGATCGAGGAGCCAGTGCGCCGCTGGGACGCCGCAGGGCTCGCCGCGGTCCGCCGCGGCATCCGGGCCGCCGTGGCCACGGGGGAGAACCTCACGGGCCTGGAGCAGTACCGGCCGCTGCTGGACGCCGACGCCGTCGACATCGTCCAGGTCGGCAACGTCTGGGGCATCACCCACTTCCTGCGGGTGGCCGCGCTCGCGCACGGACACGACCTGCCGGTCAGTGCGGTGGCATACCACGCCAACCCGTCGGCGCACGCCGCCGCGGCCGTTCCCAATCATCTTGCCTTCGAGGTGCAGGACGTCTCCTCACCGATCGGCCTCACCGTCGACCAGCAGTACGAGGACGGCGGCATCGTGCTCGGCGACGAGCCCGGCCTGGGCATCCGCGTCGACGAGGCGCGCATCGTCGCCCTGCAGGTCGCGAGCCCGCCGGTCGCGGTCGCCGGACCGCACGTCCGGCCGTCCCGCGCCGGGTTGAGGATCATCCCTGAGGTCCGCGGCGAGGAGCGTCGGCCCGTGCCGGCGGCCGATCGGGTGGGCCGGTGAGCGCGCAGCGGCGGGTCGAGCGGCACGCGTTCATTGTCGGCGTCCGCCCAGAGCGGCGGGAGGAGTACCTGCGACTGCACCGCAACGTGTGGCAGCAGGTCGAGCAGACGCTGCGTGACGCGCACATCACCAACTACTCGATCTTCATCGTCGGTGATGTGCTGTTCGCCTACTACGAGTACGTCGGCGACGATCACGCCGCTGACCTGGGCCGCGTCGCGGAGGACCCGGTGAGCCGTGAGTGGTGGACGTACACTGACCCGTGCCAGACCCGCATCGTCGAGGAGCGGACTCCCGGTGCGCTGTGGCAGCCGCTCGAGGAGGTCTGGCATCTGCCGTGAGGGGCCAGGCGTGTCGGGCATGCCGAAGCGGCGAGCGGGACGTCACATGCGCCCGCGTCGCTCGGTAGACTCTGGCCGACCCGCAGCACCTGGCCGCGGCGGGTCGGCGGAGGGCACATGACGGCATCACAGCATTCGACCGTAAATGGGTCACCACCTCCTGGGTGGGTTCGAGGACCCGCCAGCCTTGCGAAGGCGCTCACCGCCGAGCTGGTGGAGCGCATCGTCGGCGGGACCTACGAGCCGGGCAGCGCACTGCCTCCGGAGCCCGTGCTGTGCGAGACGTATTCCGTCAGCCGGACCGTGGTGCGCGAGAGCGTGAAGATCCTGCAGGAGAAGGGGCTGGTCCAGGTCCGGCAGGGCAGCGGCACGGTCGTCAACCCGCCGGCGATGTGGGACCTGCTGGACGAGCTGGTGCTCGCCGCCGCGATCGCCGTGGACGAAGACCTGACGGTCCTCGACGACGTGGTGGTGACCCGCCGGCTCCTGGAGTCCGACATGGCGAACGTGGCCGCTCGGCTCGCCGACGAGCAGGCGTTGCAGCGGATGCTCGCTTTCGTGGAGCTCATGGACGAAACCGTGGGTAACGCCGACACCTTCCACGAGCACGACGCCGCCTTCCACGATGTCGTCATGCAGGCGTCCGGCAACCGGATCGGCCGGGCCGTGGTGCGGTCGCTGCAGCACCAGGTCGCCAACATCGACCGTTACGTCGGCAGGACGGACCGCGCGCTGCGGGAGGAGGCCAACCGCGGCCACCGACGCATCTATGAACGCATCGCCGCGCAGGATGCAGCGGGCGCGGCGGAGGCGATGTTCGCGCACATCACGGACGCGTGGCTGGTTCGGCGCGGCGACAGCGCGGATCCTGACCGGCTGCACCGGTAGCGGCACCTCACCGGCGGCTGTTGCCGCACCGGACTCCTCCGGCCTGGCCTCGGGCACCGGGCCGCGGGTGAGGGTGGCGTGTCGCATGGCACGCCGGTATGTCGGCTGCGTGGTGCAGCCCGCGCCGGCGCAGTGCCTGATCATCCTCAACGCTCTTCCGCAAGACGTTCTGCCAACCGGCCCGCGCGGTCGTCGCGATGATGCGGCGGCAATGGGCGGACGGTTGCTCTGGAGTGGCGTGCCACGGGTTTCCAATCTCCGTGAAAGGCAGGACCAAGTCAAGGGATCGCCGCTCTTCCGTATCCCTATTTTTGCCCCTTGGGGTATGGCGACTCGCTCGTCTCTCCGCGGATAACAATAAGTACGTGAGCATCTGGCCCAGCGCGTACTGCAAATTCTTTCAAGGAAACTGTTATGACCGCCAGGGACGCCGAGTCGTCGCGAAAATTTCGGACCGCAATCCGGTGAACTTTCGGGCAAGCCATTGTCATGCCGTGCCCACCTGCGCAGATGAGGGTTGTCCACCGCATCGGCCCGGTCCGGACTGAATTCTGGCGTTGTCTCTCTTGAATGTTCCGGGGTGCTCTGGCATCCTCGCGGTCCACAGCGTGAGCGGTCGTTCTACGCTCGCCGATCGCCGGCCTGACCCGGCGCGTAAAGATCGCCACCCGGCCGATTCTGTGAACGCTCACGCGACACTGCTGTTTCCTGAAGCAGGGAGGCGCGGTCGTCGCCGCCGTCGCCACGTACGAGCCGGACACGGGCGGCGTACGGGCCGAACTGCCGCCGGTGTCCTGGACGATGCTCCGTCTCGACGCGGCGGTGTGACGGCGGGAGGTGCCGCCGTCACACCCCCCAGCGGGGGGAAGCCGGGGGGGAGGCGGGGTTGGGAGGGCGATAGAGGAGTAGAG
>NZ_JBEXDG010000025.1:0-143103 GCF_040605635.1 Dactylosporangium sp. NPDC005555 | reverse complement strand
TCGGTCACCACCCGCGAAACCGGCAGACGCTGCCCGGTCGCCCACACCGTAATCCGGGCGACCTGCCGATCAAGATCAGCCTTCTGGTCCGCCGACGACACCCGGGCATACACCACGACCAGACCGGCATCCGCCGGTGCGACGGGAAGCGGTTCACCAACCATGATCAGCCGGCCGAGCCGGTACGTGGGAACGGGCAGCGCGCCGGCCGCGTACTGCCGCCGCGCGGTGATGTACGCGATGCCCTGCGACGCCGCCCATTCCTTCAAGTTCACGTGAGCACCACAACACTCCAGAGAGCACCAAAGATGCTCGACAAACCATCAGCCAACAGCCCTTCCGGATACAGCCGCTGCGCGTCCTCGCCGGCGCCGTCGTCCAGGGCCGCCCGCAGGAAGGCCAGCTGCCGCCGCACTCCGGCCGGCTCACCGGTCGAGCCGGTCGGGGCGGTGGCGGGCGCGATGAGCCGGACCGCGCCGACCAGCGCGCAGAGGCTGACGGTGATCGCCACGATCCGCCGGATCCACCGTAGCCAGGACATCCGACGATGGTAGTTCCTCAGGTAAACTGACACGTTCCAGCGGCCGGCGGGAGGTGCGGAATGAGGACATCGACCTCGTTGCGCGCCGCGACGCTCGGGCTCGCGCTGAGCGTCTGCGCGATGCTGCTCGGCCTCACCAACGCCCACCACGCGCTGCCCGGCGACACGTTCCAGGTCGCCCGCGCCGCGAGCGTCACGTCCGCGGCGCCCGGCGCCGACGCGCCGCAGGGCCGCAAGCCGCCACGGGCCACGGACACCCACACCGACGGGCCGCACTGGCTCGCCGTCCTGCCCCGCGTCGCCGACGTCGTCCCGCCGCAGACCTGGCTGGCCGCGGCGGCCGTCGCGGTCCCCGTCCACCGTGGGCGGTGCATCGCCGCACCGGGCTGCCGGGGCCCACCGACCTCCTGAAGGACCCGTCAACCGCGACCCAGCCGGGTCGACGGTTTCGTCGCGTTGCCCTTTCGGAGGTCGCTCATCATGTACCGCATACCGCCACGCCTTCGCCGGTCAGCCAGGCCCCCGGGCCGTGCCGTCCGGCAAGGCGACACCGTCCACACCGTCGCGCCGCTGCCGGGCGTCGGCATGCTGCACGTGCTCGCCGCGGAGGAGGGCCGGCGCGTCGGGGTCGTCCAGCACGACGACGACCGCCGCGAGCTCGTCATCTACGACCCCGCCGACCCGGACACCCGGCTCAGCGGGGTCCTGCTCACCGCGGCCGAGGCCCGCGTCATCGCCGGCCTGGTCGGGGTCGACGAGCCGCCGCTGCACTGCGCCCGGCTCGACCGGCACACCAGTGGCGTGGCCGTCCTGCAGGTCCTCATCGGCGCCGACGGAACCCCGGCGGAGCGGCCGCTGCCGGACTCCGTCACGGCCGGGGCGAGCATCGCCGCCGTCGTCCGTGACGATCTGGTCGTCCTCGCTCCGGAGCCGTCGTTCCGGTGCCGTCCCGGCGACGTGGTCGTGGTCATCGGCCGGCCCGAGGCCGCGCTGGCGGTGATCGACACGCTGACGGCGGCCTGACGCCATCGCGGGTGCGCGGCCGCCGCACGTACGGCGGCCGCGCGGCTACTGGGAGCAGACGAGTCGTGCGTCGGCCCAGACGGCGTTGACCGGTCCGTGCTGGTCCTCGACGATCAGGTCGAGGCGGGTCACGCCGATGATGTCGACGGTCACCTCGCTCGCCTGCCCGGCCTCCAGCGGCCCGAGGGTCGCCACGGTCGTGTCGTCGGCGGCGATCAGGAACGTGGCGCTGCCGGCGGACTCCTGGTCGAGGCCGACGACGGCGGTGAAGCGCAGGCAGCCGGGCCGCGGGTAGAGCCGCACCGCGCTGGGTGAGGACACCCCGAGGCCCCGGGCGTAGGGGACGTCGGCCAGGACGATCGGGGCGCCGTCGTCGGGCTCGGCGGTGCCGTTGGTGTGGTCCCGCTCGACCGGGCCGAGGCCGTTGCGCAGCGCCGTGTACGGCAGGTCGCTGACGAAGTCCTCCTGCTCGTGCACCGGCTGCCGTTCGCTGCCGCTGGTGCCGCCGGTGCTGTCGCCGGTCCATCCGGCGGCGACCACCACGACCGCGACCGCGCTGACGCCGAACCCCGCGAGGGTCCGGCGGGCCCAGTGATCCGGCGTCCCCACGGCGGCGACGGGCGGCGCCTGCGGCGCGACGGCGGGTCTGCGCAGGACGGGCGGCAGCAGCGAGGGGGTGCGCCGGGCGGCGAGGTCCTCGACCCATCCGAGCAGCAGCACCGGCACGCAGGTGGCGGCCGCGACGATGCCGGTGGTCAGGGCCCGGCGGGTCCAGTCGCCGAGGTTCACGCCGTCCAGCAGGAACTGCGCCACCCCGAGCATCGGGAAGTGCCACAGATAGATGGTGACCGCCCGGGCGTTGACCGCGGCGACGGCCCGGTCGAGCCGGCTGCCGGGCCGCAGCCAGCGCAGCGGCTGGTCGAAGCGCAGCACCGCGGCGACGAACGCCGTGGACCACCAGGCGCTGGCGACCGGATGGTGGTTGAGGTCGAAGTCGCCGCGGGCGCCCCCGTGCCGGAAGAGCCACACCGCCGCCGCGCCGGCCAGCAGCAGCACCGCCGCGGCGAAGACCGGACCCGGGATGCGGTGCAGGAGCCGGTCGCGGTGGGCGTAGCCGACGATCCAGCACGCGAAGTACGTGGCCAGGTCCCGCGTCAGCGACTCGAACGAGCCGCCCACGGTGATCAGCTCCAGGTGCAGGATCAGCGGCGCGGCCAGCGCGACGAGCAGCGTCGGGACCGGCCAGCCCCGAAAGATCCGCAGCGTGACCGGGGCCAGCACCACGAACCACAGGTAGGCGACGAGATACCAGAGCACGGCGGTGGCCATCCAGCCCCACTCGGCGCCCCCGGGCGGCGGCCACTCCACCGGCACGATCCACCACAGCAGGTCGATGCGCTCGCGCGGCTCGTCGAGGAACGGCCCCCAGCCGTCGCCCTCGCCCCCGCTGAACGTCAGCGGCAGCATGATCGCCCCGTACGCCCACAGCGGCGGCAGCAGTCGCCGCAGCCGGCCGCGCACGACGTGGGACGGTGAGCGGTCCAGCGACCGGGCGGTCAGCGACCCGGCGAGGGCGAACATCAGCCCCATCGCCGGGAACAGCAGCGTCAGCCAGGCCAGGCCGCTGCCGTGGTAGACCACGATCCGGATCACGGCGGCGGCGCGCCACACATCGATATACCGCTCGCGCGGCTTCGTTGCGACCGGTGCGGCGAGCGTCTGCTCCACCGCGCTCACTGACGCTCGTCCATCCATTGCCCAAACATGGTTCAGGGGGCGACGCCCACTACTCATCTCCCCCGAATACCGCCCATAACAGTACCGGATATCAGTGATCCGGTCACATCGGTGACGGTCGACGGCCCCAGCCGTACCTATACCCTCTTCGCTCATGGATGAAGCGGCGGCGCGGCAGCAGGTGCTGCAGCGGTGGTGGGACCTCCCGAAGCGGGCACGACGCGACGTCCACCGGCTCAGCCGCACCGGACGGCGCCACCCCGACCAGGACGTGGCCTGGACCGCCTGGCGGTGGGCGGAGGTCGCGCTCCCGCCCGGCTCGCCGGAGCCGGGCCGGCTGCGCAACCTCGTGAGCGCGGCCGGCTTCTGGCTGGCCATCGCGGCAGGCCTCGACGGCGCCGGCGCCCACGACCCGCCGGTCCCGCACTGGCTCAACCGCCGCCGCGCCCGCCGCATCCTCCGGGCCGGCCCACCCGTCAGCTGACGACAGTCAGGTGGTGAGCTGCTCCAGATAGGCCAGGACGGCGATCACCCGGCGGTTGTCGTCGCCGGACGGGGGCAGGCCGAGCTTGCTGAAGATGCTGTTGATGTGTTTGCTGACGGCCTTCTCCGACACGAACAGCCGCCCGGCGACCGCGGCGTTGGAGCGGCCCTCCGCCATCAGGCCGAGGACCTCGCGTTCGCGGGCGGTGAGCGCGTCCATCGGCTGGCTGTCGCGGCGGGCCAGCAGCAGCGCGATGACCTCCGGGTCCATGACGGTGCCGCCCTCGGCGACCCGGCGGACCGCGTCGATGAACTGCCCGACGTGCGACACGCGGTCCTTCAGCAGGTAGCCGACGCCGCCGGCACCGGAGGCCAGCAGCTCCCGGGCGTACAGCTGCTCGACGTGCTGCGAGAGCACCAGGATGGGCATGCCGGGCACCTGCGCGCGGGCGGCGATCGAGGCCTGCAGGCCCTCGTCGGTGAATGTCGGCGGCAGCCGCACGTCGACGACGGCCACGTCGGGGCGGTGCCCCAGCAGGGCCGGCAGCAGCGCGGGACCGTTGTCGACGGACGCGACGACCTCGAAGTCGAACGCCTGCAGGATGTGGATCAGGCCGTCCCGGAGGAGGGCGAGGTCCTCGGCGATGACAACGCGCACGGCAGCTCCATCGTCACAGTGGTGGGTCCGCCGGGCGGACTGGCCACGGACATGGTGCCATCAAACGCGGCGAGGCGGCGCTCGATCCCCCGCAGACCGCCGCCGGCGGCAGGTGAGGCCCCGCCACGACCGTCGTCGGCGACCACGATGATCAGGCGGTCGCGCCGGTACGACAGCCGCAGCTCGACGCGACTGGCGCAAGCGTGCTTCGCGACGTTCGTCAGGGCCTCGGCGACGGCGAAGTACGCCGCGGACTCGACCGGCGCCAGGGGCCGGCCCGGCAGGTCGACGGCGACGTCGACGGGGATCGGCGCGGCCAGCGCGAGCGCGCGGACGGCGCCGTCGAGGCCGCGCTCGGCGAGGACCGGCGGGTGGATGCCGCGGACCAGGTCGCGCAGCTCGGCGAGGGCCATGCCGCTGTGCTCGCGGGCCTGCGCCATCAGCCGCAGCGCCGCTTCCGGGTCGCGGGACATCAGCTCCTCGGCGAGGCCGATCTTCATGCTGACCGCGACGAGCCGGGCCTGCGCGCCGTCGTGCAGGTCGCGCTCGATCCGGCGCAGCTCGGTGGCCTGCGCGTCGACGGTCTCCGTCCTGGTGCGGGTGAGCCGGTCCACCCGCCGCGCGAGCGCCGCCGCCCTGGTCGGGGCCAGCAGCCACCGCGTGAACAGGGCGAACCAGCGCAGCGCGTGCGGCGTCAGGGTCAGCCCGGCGGTCAGGAAGACGACGCCCTGCGGCCAGCTCAGCAGCGCCTCGCCCAGGTTGTCCATCGGCCACAGAGCGCCGTAGCCGTACCAGTCGAGCAGGTAGTGCAGCAGCACCGGCACGCCGAGGACGCCCTCGACGCCGTAGGCGACCAGGGCGGCCGGCGCGATCAGCAGCGGCCCGACGACCTGGACGGACAGCACCAGCCAGGCCAGGTCCCGCCAGGTCGCGGGGTCGGTCACCACCCACCGGTACCGGCCCCAGACGCCGGCGCCGGCGGGGCGCTCCCGGTACGGACGCGGCAGCTCGACGCCGGTCCACTGCGACAGCAGCCGCCGGTCCAGGTCGGCGACGGCGCGGACCCCGACGGCGGCGAGGGGCACGAGGAAGATGCCGACGCCCGCGACGGTGAGCACGACCGACACCACGAACAGCACGGACAGGGCGATGTTCGCGGACAGCGCGCCGATCGCGAGCAGCACGCCGCGCAGGCCGGCCGTCAGCCCACGGATCAGCCACGCTCGCCGCTTGTCGACATCGGACACGTGCCCATTCTGACCCAGCCCCGCCCACCTTGGCGGTGGTGCTGTCACCACCCCGGTCCGGGACGTGACACTCCTGACCGCGCGGCCGCGGATGCGTTGGATCGAAGACATCACTCACCGGTTCCAGGGAGGGAACACGATGTCCACGCTGTCCCGGCTGCCGTCAGGCCGCCGTACGAAACTGCTGATGCTGGCGCTGTGGGTCGTCATCGCGGGGGTGATGGGGCCGCTCGCGCTGCAGCTCACCGACGTGCAGGACAACGACTCGCTCGGTGCGCTGCCCGCCGGCGCGGAGGCCGGCCGGGCCGCGGCGCGGGCGGAGGCGGCGTTCCCCGAGCCGGACACCCTCGTCGCCGTCGCCGTCTACGTCCGCGAGTCCGGGCTCACCGACGCCGACCGGGCGAAGGTGTCCTCGGACCGCGCCGCGTTCGCCGCCCACGCGGCCGGTGGGACCGTGCCGGAGCCGGTGCCCGCCGCCGACGGCAAGGCCCTGCTGTTGACGTTCGCGCTCGCCGGTACCGGCGACGAGCAGACGGCAGCCGTCGGCCCGATCAAGGACCGGCTCGCCGGGCAGACCCCCGACGGGCTGCGGACCGCCCTGACCGGCTCGGCGGGCGCGGAGGACGACTTCGCCGACGCGTTCGCGGGGGTCGACGTCACGCTCCTGCTGGCGACCGTCGCCGCCGTCGCGGTGCTGTTGCTGCTGACGTACCGCAGCCCGGTGCTGTGGATCGTCCCGCTGCTCACCGCCGCCGTCGCCAGCCAGGTCGCGGGCGGGGTCGTCTACCTGCTCGTCAAGCACATCGGCATCAGCATCGACCTGCAGAGCCAGAACATCATGACGATCCTGGCCGTCGGTGTCGGCGTCGACTACGCGCTGCTCATCGTCGCCCGGTACCGCGAGGAGCTGCGCCGGCACGAGGACCGGCACGAGGCGATGGCGATCGCGCTGCGCCGCTCCTTCCCGGCGATCTGCGCGTCGGCGGCGACCGTCGCGATCGGCCTGCTGTGCCTGCTCGCCGCCGACCAGCCCGCCACCCACGGCCTCGGACCGGTCGGCGCCGTCGCGGTCGTCGTGACCCTGTGCGCGATGACGACGCTGCTGCCCGCGGTGCTGGTGCTCTTCGGCCGCTGGGTGTTCTGGCCGTTCGTGCCGCGGTACACGCCGGGCATCGAGAACCAGGACGTCGCCGCCGACCACGGCGTCTGGGCCCGGATCGCGCGGTTCGTCGGCCGCCGCCCCCGCACCGTCTGGCTGGCGACCGCCGCTGTCCTGGCCGCGCTCACCGCCGGCGTCACCAACCTCAGCATCGGCCTGCCCGGCGACGAGATCTTCAGCAAGGAGGTCGGCTCGGTCACCGGCCAGCACCTCATCGAGCGGCACTACCCGGGCGGCACCCTCGCGCCCGCCGTCGTCCTGGCCACCGCTTCGTCCGCCGGGCCGGTCGCGGACGCCGCCCGCTCCGTCGACGGCGTGGCCACCGTCGGCGAGCCGCAGCGCTCCGCGGACGGCCGGTGGGTGCGCATCGAGGCGACGTTCACCGATGAGCCGACCAGTCCCGCGGCGCAGGCTTCCCTTTCCCGTCTCCGTGCCGCGGTCCGCTCCCATGACCCGGACGCGCTCGTCGGCGGGGACACCGCCTTCGAGGCCGACGGCGACGCCGTCACCAGCCGCGACACCCTCGTCGTCGTCCCGCTCGTCCTCGCCGTCATCCTCGTCGTGCTGATGCTGCTGCTCCGCGCGGTCGTCGCGCCGCTGGTGCTGCTGGCGAGCGTGGTGCTGTCCTACGCGGCGGCCCTCGGCGCGGCCGGGTTCCTGCTGGACTGGATGGGGCACCCGCGGCTGTGGAGCGCGGTCCCCCTGCAGACGTTCCTGTTCATCGTCGCCCTCGGCGTCGACTACACGATCTTCCTCATGACCCGGGCCCGCGAGGAGACCGCCCAGCTCGGCCCGCGCGACGGCGTGCTGCACGCGCTGACCGTGACCGGCGGGGTCATCACCAGCGCCGGGGTGGTCCTCGCGGCGACGTTCGCGGCGCTGATGATCCTGCCGATGGTGCCGTCGATGCAGATCGGCGTGATCGTGACCGTCGGCGTGCTCATCGACACGCTGCTGGTGCGCAGCCTGCTCGTCCCGGCCCTGGCCGTCCACATCGGACGGGCGGCGTGGTGGCCGGGCCGGCTGTCCCGCGCCACGCCGCACGCCCCGGCGCACGTGCAGGAGATGACGACCGTCAGCTGACCTCGCTCTGGGGCGGTGCGGCGCCGGCCGCCGTGCCGCCCTCCCGCACGGAGCCGGGTCCGGGGCGGGACACGGCCACGGCGGCAGCGGCGACGCAGGACCCGACGGCGACCGCGAGCCCGCGCAGCGCCGCCAGCGCCGGCCCTCGCAGGATCTCGCCGCCGCGCTGATCACCGTCCATGCCACGGCACTATGCCATTCCGCCCGTCCCGCCGCGGCCCCTCGCGGTAGGCTCCGGCCGATGGCCGCACTGTGATGGAGGTCGCCGGGTTGGACCGGACCGTGAGCTACACGCAGAGCTGGGATCGGCAGCCCGTCCCGGCGCCGCTGGACCGGCTGCCGTCGCCGACGGGCTACCAGTGGGCGGCCGTCGCGGCCGTGTGGCTGCTCGCCGAATGGACCCGGGACGGCACGCCCGGCTGGCGCGGCGAGTGCGTCACCGCCCGGGCGCCGGAGCGCACCGCGCAGCAGTGGCGAGAGCCACCGCCCGGCCTCGCCGCCATCTGCGGCCTGCCGGCCGAGCCCGTCGACGCCACGGTCCTGCTCGGCCTGGTCCAGCCGGCCGAGCGGCAGCCCTACGAGCCGACCCGGCCGCAGGACGAGGTGACCGCCGAGCTCATCACCCTGCTGGGCACGCTGGTCCCGGTCACCGACCGGCGCGGGGCGGCGCTGCTCGCGTACCTCGCCGGGCGGCTCGCCGGGCCGTACACCGACCTGCTGCGCGTCTCGACCGGCGGCGCCGACCTGCACCTGGTGCAGCGCGACTCCTCCGGCAACGTGCTGCGGGTGACCGTCGCCCCGGCCCCGGCGACCGAGCCGCCGCCGGTCCTCGCGTCCGACGGCGGCGACGCCGCGCTGCGCACCCGGATCGGCAGCCTGATCACGCTGCTGGCCGCCGAGCTGTGGGTGAACAACAACAACCCGGTCAAGTTCCGCGTGTGGGTCGGCCCCCGCGACGCCGCCGACCCGATCGAGGCCGCCGCCCGCTGGTGGACCAGCACCCGCGAGGAGGAGCCGGAGGGCCCGCCGCAGCTGCGCGCCCTGACCGTCGAGGAGCTCGACCGCGGCCTGTACACCGTCGTGCGCAGCTCCCTGCTCGAGCTGTTCGACGGCAGCTGGGACGGCGTCGAGGAGTGGCCGCACGTCCCACCGGACCACGTCACCCGGCACCTGTACCGCGACCTCATCGACCAGCTCCTGGCCCGCACCACCACCCCCGACGGCCCGCCGCACCTCCTCGCCGCCGGCTACCTCCCGATCGACGGCATCGACGAGGAGGCCGGCGACGAGCACGACTACGCCGGCACCGTCCTCTTCGTCGGCCCTACCGACGTCGCGGTCCTAGACATCGACCTGAGCAGCTGAGCTGCGCCTCGCCGGGCCCACATCTCCTCATGACGTCTCGTCCCCTGGGTACGGCAGGATGGGGCGATGACGACGGTGCGGCGGTTCGAGGTCGGGGACGCTCCGGTGGTGGCGGAGATGATCAGGCGGTGCCTGCGGGAGGTCAACAGCCGCGACTACTCCGCCGACATCATCGACCGGATGTGCGCGCACTTCACGGCCGAGCGGATCGTTGAACTCGCCGCGGAGCGGGAGATGTTCGTCGCCTCGCAGGACGGGGTCGTCGGCACCGTCGCTCGCGACGGCAACAAGGTGTACACGATGTTCGTGCTGCCCGAGACCGCCGGCACCGGCGTCGGCCGGCTACTGATGGGCCACATCGAGACGCTCGCCGCCGCGGACGGGCACGAGTTCATGGAGACCGGCTCGAGCATCAGCGCACACGGGTTCTACCAGCGCCTCGGGTACACCGACGTGCGCACCACGGACACGGACTTCGGCCTCAACTACATCCTCCGCAAACCGCTGCGCTGAGGGCGTTCCGCTGCCGCGTCAGCCGGCTGGGCCTTCCCCGGCGGCGTCGCCGTGCGTGATCCGCAGGTAGTAGCCGTCCGGGTCGGCGAGCCGGAAGTCCTCCAGGCCCCAGGGCCGCTGCCGCAACGGTTCGACGACCGCGTTGTGCCGCTCGCAGTGCTCGTACAGCGTCCGCAGCGCCTCCTGCCCGTCGACCTCCAGCACGATCTCGACGCCCGCGCCCTTGTCGCCCGCGAGCCGCTGCCGGGTGAACCCCGGGCCGTCGCCGCGCTCGGGCAGCTTGGCGACCGGGCCGAGCCCGAGCACGACACCGCCGCGGCGCAGGCTCGCGTAGTCGCCGGCCCGCCGCTCGACCCGGAACCCGAGCACGTCCCGGTAGAAGGCGACGCTGACGTCCATGTCGTCGACGAACAGTTCCATCCGTAGCCGCATCGCTCAATGATCCGCGACGCCCGGCGGTCCCGCAGCGGCGCCGGGCCGGTCGTCACTGCGGCCCGGGCACCTCGCGGATCAGTTGGGTGCGTGACGTGACGCCGAGTTTCGCGGGGACGCCGGCCGGATCGACCTGGTCGCTGACCCTGTAACTCGATCCTCGCCCGTGCCGCGGAGGCGCCACCCACGATCCGGGTGGCGCCCTCACGGCGTCACAAACCCCTGGCCGGTAGCCCGGCCGTCACCGATGATTGCGGCATGGACCGCGCTGAACTCGCCCGCCGGGCGCTGGACGGGTATTTCAGCGGCCCCGACGCGCCGGTGCACGCGACCGCCCGCGCCGTGGCGAAGATCGACGACGCCGAAGCCGTGGTCCTCGTCGAGGGCATCAGCGACCAGATCGCCCTGGAGACCGCCGCCGTGGGCCGCGGCCGGGACCTCGAGGCGGAGCGGGTCGTCATCGTGCCGATCGGTGGCGCCCACGCGGTCGGCCGCTTCCTCATGCGACTGGGCCCGCTCGGCGGCCGGATGCCCGTCGCCGGCCTGTGCGACCTGGGCGAGGAGGAGCTGTTCCGGCGCGGGCTGGTCTCGGCCCAGATCGGCTCGCCCCGCACCCGCGTCGACATGGAGCGGCTCGGGTTCTTCGTCTGCGTCGACGACCTGGAGGACGAGCTGATCCGCGCCGTGGGCATCGCGGGGGCCGAGGCGCTCTTCGACTCCCAGGGCGACCTCGGTGCGTTCCACTCGCTGCAGAGCCAGCCCGCCTGGCGCGGCAAGGATCCCGAGGCGCAGGTGCGCCGGTTCCTGGGCAGCGGCGCTCGCCGCAAGCTGCGCTACGCACGGTTGTTCGTCGAGGCGGCGGTCGGCTGGGGCACCCTGCCCCGGCCGCTGGACGCTCTGCTCGCTGCCGTCTGACCGGAGCGCACCGGCAGCCACTTGACACCATCTATGTGAGCGATAACACTCGGCGGTGAGGCTGGCCGCCAACCTGATGCAGACACCCCGCGTGTTAACGCTCACATTCGCCCCGGAAAGGCGTCATCCATGAAGGTCAGATCTTTGCGGCGCACCGCGCTCGCCGCCGCCGCTGCCACGGCGCTCATCGTCGCGGGACTGGTCGCGCTGCCGGCCACGGTCGCGCAGGCGGCCGGCACGGGCCCCTGCGACATCTACCAGAGCGGCGGGACGCCGTGCGTCGCCGCGCACAGCACCACCCGCGCGCTCTTCGGCTCCTACGGCGGCTCGCTGTACCAGGTGCGGCGCTGGTCGGACGGGGCGACGTCGAACATCGGCGTGCTCAGCGCCGGCGGTTACGCGAACGCCGCCGCGCAGGACGCGTTCTGCAACGGCACCTACTGCACGATCGTGCGCATCTACGACCAGACGTCGCGGCACAACGACCTCACGATCGCTCCCGGCGGCGGCGCCAACCCCACCGCCGACCAGGGCGCGAACGCGGCGGCGCTGCCTGTGACGGCCGGCGGGCACAAGGTGTACGGCGTGTACATCTCGGCCGGCAACGGCTACCGCAACAACAGCACCAACGGGATCGCCACGGGCAGCCAGCCCGAGGGCATGTACATGGTCACCGAGGGCACCCACGTCAACGACCGGTGCTGCTTCGACTACGGCAACGCCGAGACCAACAACCTGGACACCGGCAACGGTGACATGGACGCCATCTACTTCGGCACCCTGTGCTGGTTCCAGCCGTGCGCCGGCGGGCCGCGGGTCGCGGCGGACCTCGAGAACGGGCTGTTCGCCGGCGGCAACGGGTCGTGGACGGCCAACACCGGGCGCAGCAGCGCGTTCGTGACCGCGATGCTGAAGAACAACGGGACCACGACGTACGCCATCAAGGACGGCAACGCGCAGTCCGGCGGGCTCGCGACGCGGTACGACGGCGGGCTGCCCACCCAGTCCGGCTACCGTCCGATGACCAAGCAGGGCGCGATCATCCTCGGCATCGGCGGCGACAACAGCAACGGCTCGGTCGGCTCCTTCTTCGAGGGCGTCATGACCAGCGGCTACCCGACCGACGCCACGGAGAACGCGGTGCAGTCCAACATCGTCGCCGTCGGGTACGGCAAAAGCGTTACCTTCCCGGTGAACGGCGCGACGTACCGGCTGACGAACCTGGCCAGCGGCAAGGTCCTCGACGCCGTCAACTGCGGCACCGCCAACGGCACGCAGATCGACGTCTGGCAGTCGCTGGGCAACACGTGCCAGCAGTGGCGCTTCAACAGCGTCGGGGCCAACAAGTGGACCGTCACCAACGTCAACGCCGGCAAGGTCCTCGACGCGGTCAACTGCGGCCAGGCCCTCGGCACCGCCACGAACCTGTGGCAGTCGCTGGGCAACACCTGCCAGCAGTGGGCCGTCATCCCCGCCGGCAACGGCCGGTACGAGCTGGTCGTCGAGAACAGCGGCATGGTCCTCGACGACCAGAACTGCGGCACCGCCAACGGCACCAAGGTCCAGCTGTGGATGTGGCTCAACAACACCTGCCAGCTCTGGCAGATCGCCGCATAGGTTCGGCAGTGGCGGGCGTGACCTTCAGCAGGGGTTCAGCAGGGGGTGAAGAACACCTCTCTGATGCCCGAGGTCGCGCCCCAGCTGCCGGAGGGCTGGCCGCAGCCGTGCCACGTCTGCCCGATGATCTGGGTCTTGGCCGCGTCGGCGTAGTACGCGAAGACGATGAGGAGGTCGCCGCCGGGCGGCGGGACCGGGATCGCCGCGGCGGGGGTGGCGGCGCCGGCGAGCACGGTGCCGGTGACCAGCAGTGCGAGCAGCGTACGACGGATCATGTCCATCCCTTCGACAATGGTCTATGCCATGGCCATCATCGACGCTCGCGCCCGCCGCCACAATCCATCGACAGACATCAGACAGGGCCGGGGCAGATCGCCCCGTAACAGCGCCCTCGTCGTGGCGCGACCCGCGAAGGGCGGCGCCACGGCGCCAGGTGTTCAGGTGCCCAGCTCGCGGTCGCGAAGCGCAGTCAGCATCACGGCCACTCCGCCACCGAGCCTTCGGTGGATCCGTTTGGCAGGCCCGACACCGAAGCCCTCCTGCCGGTTCACCCGCGGCTCGGTGCGACGGAACGATCGACGTCTCCGCTCGAAGTCGTACCGGTCCAGGTCCGCACCGCTCAGCGCCCGGGTCACCTACTTCTCACGGTATTCGGGGGACGGCGGAAAACGCTTCACGGTGTAGGTGCACAGCAGAAGCTGGCCGGTCCTGGAGAGGACCAGCTTCTCGTGGCTCTCTTCTTCCCGGTACGTGCCGGATGCTTTGGAGAACGGATGCCATTCCGAATACCAGATCATCTCCTCCTGGATGGTCCAATGGTCTGAGGAGCGCCGTCTCTGCGCGGCGGACAGGTCCACCGCGATCTGCTGGGCCATTGTGGTCAGCCATTGCGGCACGGGTGCGTTCGGGTCAGGCATCGAGTCCTCCGAGCACGAAGAGACCGGCCCAGGTCCGTGGGATGAGCCGGTTGGCGGGGCGGTCGGCGAGCCAGGCCAGTTTCGCCGCGCGCAGCGACGCCGCCACGCCGGCGGGATCGGTGAGCCTGGCCCAGAAGCGGCTCATGATCTCGGCGGTGGCCTCGTCGTCGATGGCGTAGAGACTGCCGACGACCGCGTGTGCGCCACGGGAGAAGAGGGCCAGCGGGAAGCCGGCCAGTTCTACGCCCCCGCGGAGGCGGACACCGGAGTAGCACGACGCGAGGACACACACCGGCGGGAAGTGCAGGCCCAGCGCCTCGGCCGCGGTCAGGACGTTGCCGTCCGGGAGGCGTTTGGTCTGGCCCCAGCCGTGATCGGGGTCGTCGTCGCCGTGGACCGCCATCGCGAACAGGCCGAGTGCGGTGTCGCGGGGCTCGCGCAGCGCCTCCAGCAGCGGCAGGCGCTCGCCGAGCTCGACGAGGTTGTGCAGGTGCAGGCGGAGCGCGTCGAGCTCGGCCCGGGTATGGGTCAGCCGCTCGGTGTCGTAGACGGCGATGGCGTGCGCGTCGGCGGGGGCGCGCCGGGCGCCGAGCAGGTGCGTCACCGTGGTCAATGACGCGTGGACGGTGACGACCGCGAGGTCCAGAAGGTGGTGCCGGTCGTCGACCCGCACCGCGTCGAACGCGACGTCGAACAGGCCGGTCGGGATGACGAGCAGCCGGAGCGGGTCGGCCGGTGTGCGTTCGCGGAGCAGGTCGAGCAGGACGGGTGGCAGCAGGACGTCGCGCACCTGATCGAGGGTCCGCCAGTACCGCGTGTCGTACCGCGAGAGGCGGTGCACCCGCGCCGGCAGCGGCACCGCGTCGAACATGTGGTGCTCGGCGCCGTCGGCGGTGACCCAGGTGAGCCTGCGGTACAGGACCTCGGGTGCGTCCGGGGTGTTGAGGATGCTCATGGTGCTCGGCATGAGCTGCAGCAGGACGGTGGTGGCGCCGGGACCGGTCAGCCGGCGGACGATCGCCCGGCTGTCGGTGTGCACGACGGACCGGCCGTCCGACAGCGCACCGATGATGCCGAGGATCTGGTCGGCCTGCGCGACGCTCTCCCGGCGGCGGGCGCTGATGGCCTCGCCCGCCCGGCGCAGCGCGCGAGTGCCCGAGCCGGGCTCCGCCTCGGCGTCGTCCTGGTCGTCGCCGGGCGTCGGGACGGCGTTGTTGGCCGCGATGATCCGCTCCGCCACGACCCGGATCTCGGCCGTGATGTCCGGCCGGCCGGCCAGATCGGTGAGCATGATGCCGACCCGGTCCCGGCGGACCGCCTCCATGATGATGTCGGCCGCCACCGCGTCGGAGCGGTCCAGCGCGAGGTCGGCCGCCTCGCGGAACAGGGCGCGGTACTGGACCGTCAGGCGTTCCCGCCCTGCCGTTGTGGACACGGTGACGAACAGTCCCGCGACGCCGTGGACGGCCGACAGCAGCCGGCTGAGGCGGGTGCCGGCCGGGTCGTCCTGCACCGCCGTGCCCGGGCGGCCGCAAGCCGCCGCGGCGGTCTGCCAGGCGCCGACGAGCGCGGTGGTGTCGAGGGCCACGCCGTCGACGGCGAGCAGCGCGGTCGCGGCGAGCGCGTCCCGCTCGGCCCGGGCCCAGGCGTCGGCCGGGTCGGTCCCGGCCTCCTCGGCGTGGCCGGCCGCGGCGCGGTGCCAGCCCGCCCGGGCCGCGAGCAGCCGGCCCCGGTGGACGGGCAGTGCCTGAGCGATCAGCTCGTCGAGCTGATCCAGGACCTCGCGGTCGCCGGGGGCGCACCAGCGGGCGGCGTCGATCGCCCCGTTGACCCGCAGCCCCGCTCTCAGCCCTTGCCGGCTCACCCGTAGCGCCGCCCGGGTGGCCGCCGCCCGCTTGGCCTCGTCGCCCTCATCGGCCGCCAGCCTGGCCCGCATGAGGTCGGCCGCGATCAGACCGTTGTGGGAGTCGAGCCGGTACGCCGCCGTGGCCACATCGAGCCAGCCGTTGGCCAGCCGCCGGTCCACTCCGGACTCGCTGGTGCGGCCCGACCGCCACAGCTGCGCGGCGGCGTCGTACGCGGAGTTGCCGAGTGTCACCCGCCGGCTCCTGTTGCCGGCCGCCTCGAGGGACGCGGCGACGCCCAGATAGACGTCGGGCGCGCTGCCGGGTGCCGGGGCGCCGGCAGTCCCGGCGGCGCTCGCCTCCACCCGCTGCACGAGCAGGTCGTAGGCCACGTCCCGATCGCCGAGGTGACCTGCGTTGTGCGCGGCGATCGACAGCGCCTTGCGGTGGACGAGCTCGTTGCCCGACGCCTCGGCCCAGCTCCGGACCTCGTGTTCGACGCGGCGGAACGCGTCCCGGTCGCCGCGTCTGCGGGCCACCGCGGCCATCCGCGTGTACGCCTCCAGGGCGAGCGAGGGCCGGGTGTCACGGATCGGGTCGGCGAGGGGCAGCAGGCGGCTCACGTTCTGGTCGACGAGCTCGATGTCGCCGAGGTTCTCCGCCGTGAGGGTCAGCCACTTCAGGGACCTGATCGCGATCGCGCGGACCAGTTCGTCGCGGGGGTCCGGCCACCGCACCAGCGTCGCGCCGAACGGGCCCGGCGCGGACGACTCGGTGAGGACCGTGTCGGCCGCCTCCCGGAGCACATCGATCGCCGACGCCCATCGCTGCACCGCCTGCAACGACCGGCCGAGCCGCGTCATGCACCAGCCGAGCAGCAGCGGGTCGTCGAGTCCCCGCGCCAGCTCCATCGCGCCGCGCTGATACGTCACACGGGTCTCGAGGTCGTCGTTGTCGGGCTCGCCCGGACGCGGCGGCTGCGCCGACGAGTACGCGCTCACGAGCCCGACGACACGGCCGTAGGTGGCGAACCGGTCCACCGGCGCGGCACCGGTCTGGGCGAGCAGCAGGTCGGCGGCGAGCCGCACCGTGGCGGGCTTCGGCCGGCCGGGCCGTTTCGCGCCGCCGTCCGCCGGCGCGGCGGCCCGCGGCTCGCGGGTGTGCGCGTCGGCAGACAGACACACGACCGCGAGCATCGACTGCCGCTGCGCGGGGTCGGCGTCTGCCTCCGCCGCCGCGACCATCGCCTCCCACGAGTCGCTCGGCGCGACGCCGTCAGCGGGCATGGCTGACCCGCACGCCGATGACGGGCTTGCCGGTCATTCCCGTGGCAGGCAGGTGGCCGGTGAGCTCGACGCCGTCGTCGTCCTCCCCGGGCGCCACGGTGAGCTCGACGCTCGCCGATGCCGTGCCGTCGGCCAGGAACGCGACCGCACGGACGGCGGAGCCGGCGAACGACGGCAGCCACAGCGACACCGTCCACGTGCTGTCGTGCAGGCCGGCGTGCAGCTCCGGCCACGCTTCGAGACCTTCGCGATCCCGGCCGACGAGAGCCTTGAACACGGCCCTGTCGTCCACCGGCGTGATCCACGTGGCGGCATCGCCGGCCCGCACTGCGGCGCCCAGCTGCGCCTGCCACGAGGCGATGACGTCATGCAGCTCGGCGTCGGTGAAACGCTCGCTGTTCTTCACCCGCCGCAGCATCTCGTCGAGGTCGTCGCGCCGGCCGAGGCGGGCGCGGAGCTCGTCGTCTGCCCGCCGGTACAGCTCCTCGACCGGACGGAACTCGTCGTCGTGCATCTGCTCGTCCATCGGTCACTCCTCATCCCGCGTCGCGGCGTCCGTGTCGGAAAACTGTTGCTTCAAGCGCTCCCGGGCATGCCGGAGGTTCGAGCGGACGGTGGCGACGTCCATGTTGAGCAGGACCGCGATCTCGGCGTGGTCCCACCCGTCGTAGTGCATCGCGAAGACCGACCGCTGCTTCGCCGGCAGCGCCTGCAGGAGGTCCAGCACCCGCCGCGACTCCTCGCTCAGGTCGAGGGCGTCGAAGCCGCCCGGATCGGCGACCTCCGCCCACAGGCCGCCGTCGTCGTGCACGTAGCGGCCGTCACGGTTGCGGATGCGGAACAGGTTGCGCCTCGCCACCTGATACACCCAGGCCTTCGGGTGCTCGATCGCCTCCCACTGCTTGTACGCCTCGAACATCGCCTCGATGGCGGCGTCGTCGGCCTGCTCCAGGCTCCCGCCCGACTTCATGAGGAATCCCCGCAGGGTCGGCATGGTGTCGCGGAAGAACGTGTCGAACTCCGGCTCGTCCATCGGCAGTGCGCTCCCTTCTTCATCACCGGAGTGCACCTGACGGACGTTTCCGTGCAGCGCCGCGGCGGCCTGTTCCGGGACGGCCGTCGTGGTGCCACGATCCGGGCGCCGGTCCGCGGTGAGGAGGTAGCCGATCCCGGCCACGACGCCGAGCACCGCCCCGGTGACCGCGAGTGCGGCGGAGCCGGTCGCGGCGAAGACCCCGACGACGCCGGTGAAGATCGTGTTGATCACCAGTACGACGCCAATCACCGGCGGACGCGTTTCCTGCTGTGGTTCCATGCCCCTCCATCCCGCTGCGACGTTTGCAGGGAGGTGGACGGAACACGCCGGCCCGTGCAATCGGCTCAGGCGCGCGAAGGCTCCGGGGTGCCGGCGAGGCGCTGCTGCTCCTCGGCGACGATCGTCCTGGCCAGCTGTACCTCGGACATGTCCACGGCGCCCGGGGAGGCCTGCGCGATGGTGCTGTGCCGGACGTAAGCGTCGAAGAGCTGCGCCTTCGAGCCCAGCAGCTCGATCATCCGCTCGTCGACCGAGTCGGCGATCAGCAGCCGGTGGACCTGGACGGAGCGGACCTGGCCCATGCGGTGGGCGCGGGCGATCGCCTGGGCCTCGATCGACGGCTTGACCTGCGGCTCGCACAGGATGACGACCGAGGCGGCCTGGATGTTGACGCCCACGCCCGCGGCCTCGATCTGGCAGATCAGGACCGCGGGCTTCTTCGCGGCGGTGAACTCGTCGACGATGCGCTGCCGGTCGGCGACCGGGGTCGAGCCGGTGATCGGCCCGCGCGCGTCGGCGCCGAGCGCCGCGTGCACGACGGCGAGGACGTCGCGGAAGTAGGAGAAGACCACGACGTTGCGCTTGGCCGCCAGGGCCTCGCGGGCCAGTTCGAGCAGGCGGGTCAGCTTCGCCGAGTCGTGCGGGCGGCGCACGGCGAACGCGGCCCGGCGCATCGCCATGAAGTTGCCGTCACGGACCGCCGACCGGTAGGCGGCCCCGTCCTCGGCGCCGAACTCCTCCCACTCGTCGACCTGGACCAGCTCCGGCAGCTCGGTGAGCACGTCGGGCTGGTTGCGGCGCAGGTACACCGGCGCCGCCGCCCGCCGGAACGCCTCGACGCTGACCGCCGCGTGCTCCGGGCCCATGCCCGCGGCGACGTCCGGCCGCAGGTGCTCGATCAACGCACGGAACTCGTCGATGCGGTTCTCCATGGGGGTACCGGTGAGGAACAGCACCCGGTCGGATCCGGCGGCAACCCGGTTGACCGCCTGCGACCGCTTGGCCTCGGGGTTCTTCACGTAGTGCGCCTCGTCGACGACCAGCAGCGCGGGTCGCGGCGGTGGCAGGTCGACCGCGCCCAGCGAGCCGAACGTGACCACGCCGACGCCGCCCTCCTCCCGCCACCGGGCCACCGCACGGGCCCGGCCGTTGCCGTGCAGGGTGATGACCGGGATCGTGGAGTGCTTGGCGACCTCGCGAGCCCAGTTGATCAGTACACTCGCCGGGCAGACGACCAGGAAATGCGTGGCGCCACGGGCGGCCAGGTGCCCCATCGCGGCGATGGCCTGCACCGTCTTGCCCAGCCCCATCTCGTCGCCGAGCACGACCCGCCGCTGCACGAGGGCGAACCGCGCGCCGAACGACTGATAGCCGCGCAGCCGCAGGTTGTCGCTGAGCCGGGACGTGTCCAGGTGCTGCGCGCCGACCCGCTCGACGATGTCGGCGGGCAGGAACCCCTCGCTCGCCGCGACGTCGCCGCCGAGGCCGACGACCTGGCTGAGCAGGCCGTAGTAGTCCGCCGACCGCTGCTCGAAGTCGCGCCAGACCTGCCGGTCGGTGGGCGTCCTGACCGCGCGCAGGCTCCGCGCGGCTTCAAGCATGCCGCCGGACCCGGCCTCCTGCAGCGCCGCCTGGACCCTTCTCGCCGCGTCAGCGGCGACGGCCCGGTGCCCGGCGCGCATGAACAGCCGGCGCAACGGTCCCGCCGCGGCCGGCCCGGCGACCGGCCGGGCCGCCCTGAGCTCCTCGGCGATCCTCGCGGCGTCCTGCTCGTGCGCCCCGGCCGCGTGCCAGACCATGCCGTACCTGGCGAGGGCCCGCACCAGCCGGGTCATGTCCGCGTGCTTCGGGTCGAACTCGATGCGGAACTGCAGCGCGTCCCGCGCCGCCCTCCGCAGCTGCTCGGCGGCGAGGATGGTCTTGCGCGCCGTGCCCTCCCCGATGCCGGGCACCGCCTTCAGCCGCTCCGGGCCGCCCCGCAGCACGTCGGCGACCGACTGGAAGCCGTGCGCCGGCAGCTCGTCCAGCCGCGCCCGGCCGTCCACGGTGTCCTTGACCGTCTCCACCGGCATCTTCTCGATCGCGGTCCACACCTGGGGCTCGCTCGCGACGAGGTACGCCTCGACGACCTCGTCCCGGGCCGCGCCGACGTCCTCGACGATCGCCTCGGCGTCGGCCTGCGCCTCGCCCGCCCGCGCCAGCAACGCCCGCGCCTCCCGCGCCGTCATGCCTGTCGCCGGCCCCGGCAGCGTGGAGGAATGCATGCCGTTGAACGTACCGACAGACCGCCCGCCGCGCTCGCCACGCCGGCCCGGTCCCGGTGCCAGCCGCCGGCTCACTCCGCCATGTGACAGGAATCCGACGCGCCGTATCTGCGACCACCGCGTCGCCGTCTCCACGACCGCCAAAGCGAACGGCCGTGCTCCGGTGGCCGGTCGCACCGCCCGAGGAGGAGCGCACATGCACCCGAACGGTTCCATGCCCGACTACCAGAAGCTGTTCGGTGACCTCGACTTCCGCGGCGGTGACGCGTCGCGGTCGGTGTACTCGCCCGCCGCGTACCTCGCCGACCTGCTGCAGCTGCTCACCGGCAGCGACCTCGACGGGCGGCGGCCCGGGCTGCGGGCCGTGCGGCTCGACGGCGCGAACAGCTACACGGAGCTGCCCTACCTCGACATCGTCAACGAGATCCTCGCCGACGAGCTCGACCCCGACGGCGGCGCCCGCGACGCGCTCGCCGGGCTGCGGCACCCGTTCACGCTGCCGTTCTCGCTGCGGCACGAGAAGCTGCGCCGGCTGCTGCACCACCTCGGGACCACGCCGCTGGAGCTGTACCGGCGGTTCGCCGTGAGCGAGGACGCGGACGTCGTCGCCCGGGAGTACCTGGAACTCGACCGGGCCGAGGTCGACCTGTACAGCGGCGTGCTCGACAGCGGTGGGCTGCGGGCCTGCTACGGGCTGCGGGACGCCGAGACCTTCACCGACCTGGCCGCGGTCGAACGCTTCCGGCAGGCCGTCACGCTCACCCACGAGGAACTGCTGACGCTGCTGCACGGGGACCTCGCCGTGGCGGAGCAGGCCGACGCGGCGATGTGCTTCATCCATCAGGGCGACGAGGTCGTCACGCTCGACGCCGACGAGCGGCGGCTCGTCCACGCGGACGCCACCACGGACGTTCCCGTGACCTGGTTCGAGCGGGTCAACCGCTTCGTCCGGCTGGCCCGCCGGCTCGGGATGACGTTCCAGGAGCTGGACCTGGTGCTGCGCTCCTGCTGCGGCAACCGGCTCGACACCGCCGCGCTGCGCCGCATCGCCGCGGTCCGCTACCTGCGGCACGGCCTCGACCTGCCGCTGGACGTCGTGGTCGCGCTCGTCGCACCCGTCAACGCGCTCGGCATCGGCGCCGCCGCCGCTCCCCTGGACCTGTTCAACCGCGTCTTCAACGCGCCCTACGTCGCGACCGACCGCACCGTGCTGCGCGGCTCGGCGCACCTGCCGCCCGCCTATGCCGGCCTGCCCGAGCTGACCGCGCCGCACGACCTCCTCGCGACGGGCGCGGCGGCGTACCGGCGCCGCAGCGGCCTCACCGACGCCGACGCGCAGGCGATCGTCACCCGCTTCCGCGCCCGCTCGACCGACGGGGTGTCCGGCCCGCTCGACCGTGGCAACGCCGGACCGGCCGCGCTGATGCTGCTGTTCCGCGTCGGGCAGCTCACCACCGCGCTCGGCGTCACCGTCGAGGAGCTCTTCGACGTCCTCGACGCGCTGGAGAGCGACCCGTCGCTGCGCCGCCACCCCGCGTTCCCGATCCTGCTGGAAACGGCCGGCGGCACGGCCGCCACGGACGTCTACCAGATCCTCACCGGCACCGACGCCGACGCGGGGCTGTGGCTCGCGCAGACCCTGCGCGGTGTCGTCGCGTGGATGCAGGCCACCGGCCTGGACGGCCGCGGCCTGCTCGACATCCTCGGCGTCGGCGACGAGCGGCGGGGTCCGGCCGCCGACGAGGAACGCATCGCCCTCCTCGACGCCCTGCGCGCCCAGTTCGAGACGGTCCTGCTCACCCCGGACGCGTTCCGCTCCGCCCGCTTCGGACCGCGCGCCGCGCAGGTGATCCACGACGTCGTCGCCGGCAGTGAGGACGTCGGCTCCCCGCTGCTGCGCCTCACGCCGGACGCCCGGGCCGCGGCGCACACCGCCGTCACCGACCTCGGCAGGGTCACCGCCGACGACTTCCGCGGTATCGGCCTCGACGAGCGCTTCGCCGCGAAGATCCACACCAACCTCGTCCTGCGCGGCTACCTCGACCCGTCCGGCACTCTCGACCTCGCGCGGCTCCCGGAGACGCCCGACGAGCTGTGGCTGACCGGCGACTTCAGCGCCTACGCCGACGCGGTCCTCACCGACCTCGAGGAGGCGGCCGCAGACGAGACCGCCGCGCTGTACCCGTCGGACCTCACGAAATACGCCGAGCTCACCGCCGCCGAGCAGGCCGAGCTGTACGACAACCTGATCTTCAACGGCCGCCTCGACGCCGACGGGCGGATCCGCGAGCCCGGGATCGACGCGGAGACCGTCGACCTCGCCGACCTCGTCGAGCCCGTCCACGCGCGGCTGCTGGAGGTCGCCGACCGGTTCCCCGGCGCGTGGATCCCGCTCGACCCGGCCGTGTTCGACGACGTGCCGCTCACCGGGCAGCAGCGCACCGCGCTCGTGGACAGCCTGCGGTTCAACGGCTATCTCGACGGGGAGGACGCCTACACGGACCCGGTCTCGATGCTCGGGCTCACCCTGCCCGAGCTCACCGTCGACGTGGCGTTCCACCCGCACCGCCGGCAGATCCTCGACGCGCTGCAGGGGCAGCTGACCGCCGCGCTGACGACGATGACCACGCTGACCCCGGACGACTTCCGCGACCTCGGCGACGCGGCGGCGGCGCAGCGGGTGACGGACCTGCTCGACGAGGGGCTGCTGGTCGACGGCCTGATCCCGGACGACGCCGCACCCGGCCTGATCGATCCGGCCACGGTGCTGGCCCTCGCCGGCTTCTCCGACGCGGAGAACCTGCTGGTGCTGCACCGCCTCGCCGAGGTCGTCCGCGACGCGGCGCCCTTCCGTCTCGACGTGGCCGCCGTCGGAGCGCTCGGCTTCACCGCCGAGGAACGCGACGAGCTGCTCGGCCGGCTCATCGAGACCGGCGAGCTGACCCCGCGGCTGAGCGTGGCCGCGGACCGGGTCGCCTGGTTCTGCCACGTCCACCACGCCCTCGACTTCACGCTGCCGGGCTTCACCGACTACGGCCGCGACGTGTTCTTCCTGCTGCACACCGTCGCCGTCGCCGTGGACGCCGCGACCGACGAGGTCGTCGCGGTGCTCACCGCCCGCGAGGCCGCCCAGCGCGCGGCCGTGTTCGCGACGCTGCAGGACGCGTTCGGGGTCCCCGCCGCGACCGCCGAGGCGATCTGCGCGGCGGTCGTCGGCGGCACCGCCGAGACCCTCGACCTGCTCGTCGCGCCGGCACTGCAGGACCCGGCCGGTGCGGCCATGCAGCCCGAGGTCCGCCGCGCGGTGCGCCGCATCCGTGGCTTCGCGCAGCTCGCCGCCCGGCTCGGGCTCGGCGCCGACGAGGTCGGCGTCGTCTTCCACGACCAGGACCTCACCGGCAAGTTCGCCGAGCCGCTCACCCTGCCGCCGGGCATCGACCGCATCGACGCGCTGCTGGAAGGCCCCGACGGTGACGTCTACCTCTTCCGTGAGCGCGGGTTCTGGCGGTACGAGCCGGGCATGGACACCCCGGTCGACCCGCGGCCGAAGGCGCTGACCGAGCTGTCCGACCGCTTCGCCGGGCTCGCCGCCGTCGACGCGGCGTTCACCGACGCCGACGGCACCGCGTGGATCGTCGGGCGCGACGACGCCGGCACGTCCGTCACCTTCGTCCGGCCCCTCGACCACACCCGGTGGACGCCGCGGCCGCAGATCTGGGGCGCCGTCCGCAACGCCTTCACCGACAGCACCCGCATCGACGCCGCGTTCGTCGACGAGGAGGGCCGCACCTACCTGTTCCGCGGCGACCAGTACGTGCGCTACTCCGGCGCGGCCTACGCCACCGTCGACGAGGGCTTCCCCCGCCGCCTCGGCGAGTGGTGGGAGGGCGAGCAGCGCCGCGAGGGCGACCCGCCGCTGCCGCCCCGGTTCCGCTCGGCGCTGGACGCGGCGTTCCTCGGCAAGGACGGCGTCACGTACCTGTTCTCCGGCGACCGGTTCGTCGCCCTCGGCGGCACGTCGGCGCAGGAACGGCCCATCGCGGGCGCGTGGGGCAACGTCGTCAACCACGTCGCCGCCGCGGAGCGGATCGACGCCGCGTACGTCGCGGGCTCCGCGCTGTACGTGTTCTCCGGCGACCAGGTCGTGCGGCACAGCGACAGCGTCGAGAACGACGGCCTGCGCGTCGACAGCGGCTACCCGCGCCGGCTCAGCGCGCATTTCGAGGAGCGGTTCGAGGCGATGCCCGCCGCGTTCGAGAGCGGGATCGACGCGGCGCTCGCCGAGCCGGCCGGCACCGTGGTCCACCTGTTCCGCGACGGCCGGACCGTGGCGCTCGGCGCGTCCGACGCGAGCGTCGTGCCGACCGCGCAGCGCTGGGGCGTGCTCGGCCCCGTCCTGCCCAGCGGCACCGTCGACGCCGCCCTGCTCGGGCTCGACGGCCGGACCTACCTGTTCAGCGGCGAGCAGTACGTGCGGTACACGGGCACGGACTACGCGACGGTCGACGCCGGTCACCCGCGCGGCATCGCCGGGGACTGGGGCGGGCTGTGCCGCGTCGACGCCGCGTTCGTCATGGACGGCGCCACCTACCTGTTCGGCACCGCCGGGAAGCTGTTCGACCTGCCGCTGGACGAGGGTCCCCGCACCGCGTGGTCCCGCGACCGGCTGGCACCCGTGCACCGCGCCGACCTCGAGGCGGGCCGGCTGCCCGGCGCGCTGCGCGACCGGCTCGCCGAGCACGGCATCACCGTCGCCGACGACGCCGCGGTGACGGCAGCGGTGACGACCAGCGCGACGACCGGGGCGGCGCCCGCCGACGGGACCGGCCCGCAGTGGCACCTCACCGCCGCGCACGGCCTGCGGCTCACGCTCCGGCAGGCCGGAAGGCGCCTGCAGGTGCACGTCACCGCCGACGACGAGGACCCGTCGCGCCCGTACTGGGAGGAGCGGCCGCGCCCGCAGCCGTTCTTCGTCAAGTACTCGACGCGCGACTACACCACGCCGGACGCCGGCTACCCGCGGCCGATGACCGGGAACTGGTGGAACCTCCCGGACGAGCTCGTCACCGCCGGCGCGCCCTTCGTGACGGTCGACGCGGTCTTCACCGCCGCGGACGGCCGGATCCATCTCTTCGCCGGCAACCGGTTCGTGGTCTTCGACGCCAAGCGGCGCTGGTGGTCCGAGCCGCGCCTGATCGCGACCGGCTGGGACAGCCTGCCGTTCGAGCACGTCGACGCGGCGTTCGTCGGCGCCGACGGCCGCACCTACGTGTTCAGCGGCCCGAAGTACGCCCGCTACTCCGACACGTACACGCGCGTCGACGACCGGTACCCGGCGCGGATCACGTCGCTGTGGGGCACCGTCGCCAACACGATCGCCAGGACCGGGCGGGTCGACGCGACGCTCGTCGTGCAGCGCCCCGCCGCGGTCGAGGCCGCCCTGGCCGACGGGTCGCTGGACACCCCGGAGATCCCGGTGGACGGGCGCACGGTCCGGCGCACGTACCTGTTCTCCGGCAGCCAGTACGTCCGCTACACCGACACCGCCGACGGCACCCGGCCGGCGACCGTCGACCTCGGCTACCCGCAGAGCCTCACCGCGCTGCGCCTGGAGCCCGGCTTCGGCAACCTCGACGCCGACCTCGACCGGGTCGACGCCGCGTACGCCGACCGTGGCAACGTCTACCTGTACAGCGGCCGCGACTGCCACGTCGTCTCCCTCGGCACGCACCGCCGCCACCCTGACGTCGCCCGGGCCGAGGTCGGCTGCGCGCTCGTCGAGGACGGCACCGTCTACCTCGAGCACCCCGAGGGCTGGCACCGCTACAGCGCCCTGGAAGGCACCACCGTCGCCGCCGAGCCGGCGCTGCCGCGGGGGCTGCGGACCGTGCCGCAGGAGTACCGGACCGGCCTGGACGCGGTCCTCGCCGGCACCGACGGCACCACGTACCTGTTCAAGGGCGCCACCTGCTACAACACGACCCTGGACCGGGCCTACCCGCTCGCCGAGGAGTGGGGCCGGCCGCGCAACACGATCTACCACGACAACACCGTCGACGCCGCGTTCGTCGCCGCCAGCGGCAAGACCTACGTGTTCAGCGGCGACCAGTTCGTCGTCTACAGCGGCGTGGACTACCTCGACGCCGAGGTGTCCGCCGGGCCGCTGCCGATCGCGGAGCACTTCGCCGGGCTGACCCGCGTGGCGCTCGCCTACGTCCGCGACGGCGTCACCCATCTGTTCGAGCCGCCGGACGACACCGGCCTGATGCGGCTGGTGACCTACTCGGGCAAGGAGTACGACCAGCCCGACGACACCGAGCCGCGCTTCGTCGACGCCGGGTTCTGGGGTGTACCGCAGCCGTACCGCCCGGCCGGGTTCACCGCACCCGACGCGGTGCTGTTCACCGGCGACGCGATGCTGCTGCTGGCCGGCGGCTCGGTGGTGCAGTACGACGAGGTCGACCGGGTCTGGTCCGCGCCGCGTCCCCTGGACCGCATCTGGCGCGGCATCGGCGCCGTCGACGGCCTCACGACCGCGTTCACCGGGCGGGACGGCGCGACCTACTTCTTCTTCACCCACGAGTTCGCCCGCTACCAGGGCCGGGCGTTCACGCCGCGGCAACCCGTCCAGGACCGGTGGGGCCGCACCCACAACGCGTTCCTCACCGGCACCGGCTTCCATGCGGGCGCCGGCGTCGTCGACGCCGCGTTCGTCCACGCCGGCACGGTGACCTACCTGTTCGCCGGCGAGCAGTACGTGCGCTACTCCACCTCCGACTACCGCTGGGTCGACCCCGGCTACCCGAAGGCGATCGCCGGCAACCTCCGCGACGAGGAACCGTTCCTGGCGCTGCCGGTAGCCGTCGAGGACGAACTCGTCGAGCGGATCGGCACCGGCGGCCGCGGCGCCCTGGACGCGGTCGTCGCCAACGGCCGCAACACGTACCTGTTCGCCGGCCGGACCTGCCACGTCGTGTCCGCGGCCCCGGCCGCCGTCCACGACATCGGCGTGCTCGGCCAGGTGCGCAACACGGTCGCCGACCGGCAGCGGGTCGACGCGGCGCTGGTCACCGACCGGTACACGTACCTGTTCTCCGGCGACCAGTACGTGCGCTACACCGGCGCCGACTACAGCCGCGTCGACGACGGCTACCCACGCACGATCGCCGGGTCGCTCGCCGAAGAGCTGCGCATCGACGCCCTGCCGGAGCAGTTCCACGCCGGGATCGACGCGGCGATGCGCGCACCCAGCGGGCAGACGTACCTGTTCGCCGCCGACACGTGCCTGCGCTTCGACGACGGCGGCGCCGAGGTGACCCCGATCGCCGGCGTGTGGGGCGTGCTCCGCAACGACATCACCGCCGCCGGCGGGCCACGGGCGGCGTTCGTCGCGCCGACCGGCGAGCTGTACGCGTTCGCCGGCGGGCAGTACGTGCGCTACGAGGTGCCGCCGCTGCCCGACGGGACGCAGGTGCCCGCCCCCGCGACGTACGCCGTCGTCGACGAGGGCCACCCCCGGCTCGTCCGCGACGAGTGGGGCGCCCTGCCCGGCACGTTCGAAGACGGCGTCGACGGCGCGTTCACCCTGCGCGGGCGCACCTACCTGTGCCTGGGCGATCAGTACGTCCGCTACGCCGGCGGCCGGTACGACACCGTCGACCGGACCTACCCGCAGGCGTTCACGCACCGGTGGGCCGACACCGCCGACTACCGGCTCGGCGACCTGCGGACCATCACCCGCTTCGCCGCGCTGGTGCGCACCCACCGCGGCGAGGGCGTCGACCTCGCCGCCGCGCTGTCCCCCGCCGCGCGCCCGACCACCGACCTGTACCGCGTCGTCGCCGACCTGTTCGGCTGGGACGTCGAGGAGCTGCGGTGGTGCCGGCGCAACAGCCGGTTCCTGTCCGACGGCTCCGCCGACGAGGACCGCTTCGAGCTGGAGTTCCTGCTCGAACTGGTGGAGCTGTTCGGGTTCACCGGCCCGCTCGGCGCCGGCCCGTCCGAGCTGCGCGCCGACGTGTGGGCGAGGCTCCACCCGGAGCGGGCGCTGCCCGGCGACGCCGACATGGACGTCGACATGGACGCCGCCGCCGACGCCCTGACCCTGCTGCTCGCCCGCAGGTCCGGACCGGACGGCTGGGCGGTGCTGTCCCGCACGCTGCACGACGAGCTGAACCTGAGCCTGCGCGACGCGCTCGTCGGCGCCGTCCTCGCCCGCGACCCCGGCCCCGCGTCGGCGCCGCGGACCACCCGGGACCTGTTCGAGCGGTACCTCATCGACGTCGAGATGGGCGCCCGGGGCATGACGTCGCGGGTGCGGGAGGCGATCGCCGCCGTCCAGCTGTACGTCCACCGGTACCTGCTCAACCTGGAGCCGGCCGACGGTGGTGAGGAACAGCGGCTGCGGATCAAGCAGTGGTGGACGTGGATGCGCAACTACCGGGTGTGGGAGGCCAACCGCAAGGTCTTCCTCTACCCGGAGAACTACCTGCGGCCCGAGCTGCGCGACACGAAGACGCCCGCGTTCGAGGCCCTGGAACGCGACCTGCTCCAGGGTGAGATCACCGCGCTGAGCGTCGAACGGGCGTACAAGCGCTACCTCGACGAATACACCGAGGTCTCCCGCCTCACCATCGCCGGCGGCTACGTCTACACGAAGGACCAGCTGCCGGACGGGCCGCGCCGGCTCGTGCTGTTCGGGCGCACGAAGACCGACCCGCGCCGCTACTACTTCCGGCGGGCCGAGTTCGGCAGCCGGGAGAAGCTGTCCGCGGCGTGGGAGCCGTGGCAGCCCGTCGACGTGCGCATCGACGCCGACCTGGTGCACCCCGTCCACGCGTTCGGCCGGGTCTTCGTCTTCTGGACGGTCGTCGAGCCGGTCGCCCAGGACGACCCCGCCAGCGGCACGGTCGTCGCACGCGGTGACGGCGAGGAACAGCACGTGACGGCGACGGCGAAGACGACCCGGGTCCGCATCGCGTACTCGTTCCAGAACCTCAACGGCGAGTGGGTGCCGGCGCAGACCCTCGGCACCGGGGCGGCGGAGGCCGGCACGATCGGCGACGTGCAGCTGCTCGTGCTGCCCCGGATCAAGCCGGACACGGGCCGCATGGCGGTCGTCGTGTCGTGCACGTCCACCGTCACCCCGCCGGCCGAGCCCGGAGCGCAGACGCCGCCCGCGCCGAAGCCCGGCGCGGTCCTGTTCGAGCTCAACCCGGAGCTGTACGCGGAGCGGCTGCCCGTGCCGGCCGCGGCGGACGGCACCACCCCGGCGGAGGTCGTCGCGTCGATCTTCGACATCATCAGGGCCGCCGCGGGTGTCGTGCCGCCGGCGGGCCCCGCGACCGACGACACCGACGCGGCGTTGACGGAGCTCGCGACGGCCGTGGCCGCCGCGGCCGCCGCGAAGGCCGCCACCGCCGACCGGGTCGCGAACATCTTCCGCGACACGGTCCGGCCCGCCGAGGTGGTCCGGTTCGACGCGCCGACCGGCGCCGAGTCGTGGCCGTGGTTCAGCGTCGACCACAAGGGCGGCAGCTTCCTGTGCCGGCCGGTGACGATCGACCGGGCCGACGCGGCACCGGTGCCGCTGAGCGGCAACAGCCGGTTCCCCAGCTGGAGCGCGGTCGACGCGGCCGTCGAACTGCCCGGCGGCACGCAGCTGTTCTTCTCCAACGCACGCAACCGGTCGCTGACGGTCCCACCGACCGGCCGGATCCCGGCCGCGGTCCCGATCGGCGAGCAGTGGGGCCGGTCCCGCACCGTGCTGCCCGCCGCGAACGGGGTCGTCGACGCGGTCCTCGTCCGGGGCGCGTCCACGTTCGTCTTCTCCGGCGGCCAGTACGTGCGCTTCACCGGCACCCCGTTCGGCAGGATCGACAAGGGGTACCCGCGGCCGATCCTCGGCAACCAGGACGCGCTGCCGCAGTGGGACCGGGTCGACGTCGCCTTCAGCCTGCCCGGCAACGTCGAGGTGTTCGCCAACCACGCGCTGGAGCAGTACGTCGTCGCCACCGACGGCAAGCTGGGCACGCCCGCGTCGTGGCAGGACCACTGGATGCGCAAGCAGCTCAACACGGTCGACACGGTCGTCGTCACCGACACCCACGCGTTCGTGTTCGCCGGCGACAGGTACGTGCGGCTCAACCACACGAAGAAGCCGAACAAGGGCCAGTGGTACGACACACCGGACAAGGACTACCCCCGGCCGGTCGCCGGCAACCCCGACAACATCCCCACCGACGTGCGCATCGACGCCGCCGTGTGGCGCGACGGCACGACCTACTACTTCGACAACACCGACCACCGCTACGTCCAGGTCCCGGCCACCGGTGCGCGCGTCAGCCGCCCGACCTACACGAAGCCCGGCAGGATCGCCACGAAGCAGACGGTCGACGCGGCGTGGGTCGGCACCGACCCGTCCGGCGCCCACCGGCTGTTCCTCACCAGCGGCACCGAATACGTGCGGTACACGCTGAACGCCGACAACACGGTGCCGGACCTCGTCGACGACGGCTACCCGGCGACGCTGCCGGTGCCGATCGACACCGTCCTGCCGCGCGGCACCGACCTGTACGTGTTCAGCGGCCCGCTCTACACCAAGACGGCGGCGGCGCGGGAACCGTCGACCCTGCCGGCGTTCCGCCCCGTCGCCGGCGCCTGGGGCGAGCTGCCCCGCGAGACCACGCCGCCGTTCGACTCGGCGATGCGGTCCTCGACCGGCCTGCACCTGTTCGTCGACGACACCTACATCCTGCACGACACGGCCGTCGAGCCGCCGCGGCCGTACGAGCGCACGGCGCTGCCGTTCGAGATCGTCCGGCTGACCACCGGCACCGCCTCCGATCTCAACCGGCGGCTGCTGTCCGGCGGGGTGCCGGCGCTGCTGGACCTCGCCACCCAGGAGACCGACGAGGTCGCGTTCAGCACCGACCCGCGGGACCTCAAGGCGATCCGGGTCAAGCCGGAGCTCGTCGACCCCGACCGGCTGCCGTCCGGCTCGCACCTGGACTTCCGCAGCGCCAACGGCCTCTACTACTGGGAGATCTTCTTCCACGCGCCGCTGCTCATCGCGCACGCGCTCAACGGCGCCCAACGCTTCGAGGACGCCCGCCGCTGGTACGAGTACATCTTCGACCCCACGCATCCCCGCTCCTACTGGCGGTTCCTGCCGTTCCTCACCATCGACCCGGCCGCGCTCGCCGACAGTCTCACCGCCGAACTCGGCCAGACCGGCCGGGCCGGGCTGCAAGGCCCGGCCGCCGACAAGCTCCGGCAGTCGGTCGAACCGGTCGTGGCCGCCCTGCGGACCCTCGCACCGGCGGTGGCGGAGCACCGCGGCCCGCGCACGGCGCAGGAGGTGACCGCGCTCGCCACGGTCAGAGCCCCGGCGACGCACAAGAGGATCGCCGACGCCCTGCATGACCTGCTCGCCGGCAAACCCACCGCGGGGCAGCGCGCCGCCCTGCTGGGACTGGAGGAACGCACGCTCATCGCGGCGGAGCTCGGCGCGTTGTTCGAGGCCGGCGGCGACGAGGAGGACCTGCTCAAGGCCTACCGGGAGGACCCGTTCGACCCGCACGCGATCGCCGCGCTGCGCCCGGTCGCCTACCGCCGCGCCGTCGTCATGGGCTACGTCGACAACCTGCTCGACTGGGCCGACATGCTGTTCCGGCAGTACACGCCGGAGAGCGTCGACGAGGCCCGGATGCTCTACGTGCTCGCCCACGACCTGCTCGGCGAGCGGCCCGAACGGCTCGGCGTGCGGCTGCTGCCGCCGGCGCAGACGGCCGCGGCGCTCGGCTCGGCGGACCTGACCGGCTACTTCACCCGCGGCGG
Organism: Dactylosporangium sp. NPDC005555; assembly: GCF_040605635.1. Lineage (NCBI taxonomy): Bacteria > Bacillati > Actinomycetota > Actinomycetes > Micromonosporales > Micromonosporaceae > Dactylosporangium > Dactylosporangium sp. NPDC005555. Next base: position 110,866 of record NZ_JBEXDG010000025.1, on the reverse strand, counting down.
TGTCATGCTCACCGGCCCGGGCGAGGTGCACGCCGGCGTCGGCGACGCGTACTTCTCCATCCCGGAGAACAGCCTCTTCATGGAGTACTGGACCCGGGTCGAGGACCGGCTGCACAAGATCCGGCAGTCGCTGGACATCCTCGGCATCAGCCGGCCGCTGCCGCTCTTCGCGCCGCCGATCGACCCGATGGCGCTGGTGCAGGCCGTCGCCTCCGGCGCGGGCCTGGACCAGGTGACCGCGGCCGCGGCCGCCCAGCCGCCGCACTACCGCTTCGCCGCGGTCTACCGCCGGGCGCAGGAGGTCGTCGACAAGCTCGGCCAGCTCGGCTCGGAGCTGCTCAGCGTCCTGGAACGCGGCAGCGCCGAGGAGCTGAGCCTGCTGCAGAACCGGCAGGAGCACACGATCCTCGACCTCGGCCTGGCCGTGAAGGAGGCGCAGGTCCGCATCGCCGAGGAGAGCGTCGCGGAGCTCACCGCCGGCCGGGCCGGCGCGCTGGAACGGGCCGCGCACTACGACACGCTCATCGCCACGGGGATGACGGCGCTGGAACGGGCCCAGATCGCCACCATGTCCATCGGCGCGACGATGCACATGTCCTCCAGCGTGCTGCAGATCGCCTCCGCCATCAGCCACGCCCTGCCGCAGATCAAGATGGGCCCGTTCATCATGGGCGCGGAGGCCGGCGGCGACCAGGCCGGCAGCTCCCTGGACAGCTCGGCGCAGATCCTGCAGTCCCTCGGCGAGGGCTTCCAGGTGATCGGCGAGGTGCTCGGCGTGTCCGCCCAGTACGAGCGCATGTCCCAGGACTGGACGCTGCAGCTGGCCACCGCACGCAACGACCTGGAGCAGCTGGAGCACCGCATCGCCGCGGCGAACCAGCAGCTGGGCGTCGCCCGGCAGGAGGCGGACATCCAGGCGCGGCAGCTGGAGCACTCCGAGGCCGTCGCGACGTTCCTGCGGGACCGCTTCACCAACGCCGAGCTGTACACCTGGATGGCCGCGCGACTGTCCGGCATGTACTTCCAGGCGTACAGCCTCGCCTACGACATGGCGAAGGCCGCGGAGCGGGCGTACCAGTTCGAGCAGGGCGTCGACGAGACCTTCATCCGCCCGTCGTACTGGGAGAGCCGGCGCAACGGGCTGCTCGCCGGGCAGGGCCTCGCGCAGGACCTGCAGCGGCTCGGCAAGGCCCAGTTCGACGGCGACGGACGGGCCCTGGAGATCACCCGCCAGGTGTCGCTGCTGGAGACCGACCCGGTCGCGCTGCTGCGGCTGCGGACCGCCGGCAGCACCGACTTCGCGCTCACCGAGGCGCTGTTCGACCGGGACTTCCCCGGCCACTACCGCCGCCAGATCCGCACGGTGACGGTGACGTTCCTCGACGTCGAGGGGCAGCCGATCGGCCTCAACGCGACCCTGACGCAGCTGAGCAACAAGACCGTGCTGACGCCCGACCCGGCCGCGGTCAAGCACCTGCTCGACCCGAAGGGCGGCCTGCCCGCCGCGATCCGGGCCGACTGGCGGGCCAGCCAGCGCATCGCACTGTCCCAGGTGGACTACGGGCGCGACAACAACGGCCTCTTCGAGCTGCGCTACGACGACGAGCGGTACCTGCCGTTCGAGGGCACCGGCGCGGTCTCGACGTGGCGGCTGGAACGCTCCGCCCTGCACGGCGCGGCTTTCTACGACGTGCTCGTCACAGTCAAGTACACCGCGGAGCACGGCGGTCCGCTGTTCGCCGACGCGGTCAAGGGCATGCTCAAGCCCTTCACCGCGGCCCGGTTCTTCGACGTGGCCCGGGAGTTCCCCGAGCAGTGGGAAGACTTCGTCGGCAACGGTGCGAGCCGGCTGGTGCTGCCCTTCACCACCGGGATGTTCCCCGACATGGCAGGCCGGCGGATCACCGGCATCGTGCCCGCGTACGAGCTGACCAACGGCACGCCGGCCCGCCTGGTGCTCAACGACGACCCCCGGCTCACGCTCACCGAGGCGACGCTGCTGCCGACGCCCGGTCTCACGGTCCGCGACGACGGGCCCGGATGGGCCTTCGCGCTCGACGGCGACAAGGCCGACCTCGGCAATGTCGGGCTCGTCCTGACCTATCAGGCCCGCGTCCAGTAGGGAGACTGCAATGACCTATCCACGTTCCTCGTCCTCGTCTTCGTCCTCGTCCGGCACCAACCGGCGGCTGCCGGTGCCGAGGTACCCGTCGCGCACGACCGCCAGCATCAGCACGACCGCCCACACGGGAACCGGTTACGGCTACAGCGGGTGGTACAGTCCGTCCGCGTCCTCCTCGTCGGGCGGCGGGTACGGGTACCGGCCGCGGACCGCGACGCCGGTGACCCGCTCGACACCGGTCCGGTCCACGCCGGTCCGGTCCACCCCTGACCGTTCGACGTCGATCCGGTCCGCCCCCGTCCGGTCCTCATCGATCCGCTCGACGCCGGTCCGGTCCACGGCTGCCGGTTCGACGCCACTGCGGACGTCGGTGTACACGCCGGTCCGTTCCGCCCGGCTGCCCTCGACGTATCCGACGATCCGGGAGGTCCAGGCACGGTCGGCGGCGACCAGGACGTCCACCGCGCCGCGGGTGCGGCCGGTCAGCATCACCACCCGCACCGCGGACCGGCCCGTCAGCATCACCACCCGCACCGCGGACCGGCCCGTCAGCATCACCACCCGCACCGCGGACCGGCCCGTCACGTCGCCGCCACCGCCTCCGCCGGGCGAGCGGCCCGGTCCCCCGCCGCCGCCCAGCGGCAAGGCCGGGCCACCGCCGCCGCCCAGTGGCAAGGCGGGCCCGCCGCCACCGGCCAGTGGCCAGGCCGACGCGGCGCCGGCCGCGGACGCCAAGCCCAAGCCCCGGTGGGGCGGCAAACCCGCCCCCGGCGAGGAGGTGACATACGTGGATGAGCTCAAGACGAAGCAGAGCCAGCCGGCGGTCGTCAACCCCCGCAAGGTCATGCGGCAGCGACTGGGCGAGGTCGACCGGCTCCTGAAGTGGCACGACGCGCTGCTGCTGAAGGTCGCGAGCGGCGATGAGATCGCGAGGATCAGGAGGCTGGCCGGGGAGGCGCTGGCGGCTCTGGACGCGTCGAAGGACGAGCCCGACGAGTACCTGATCCAGACCGTCACGGACGCGACCGCGAGCATGAAGATGATCGGGATGCGTCCGCTGCCGGAGACGGACGACTTCGACATCGAGGTCGCCGGGCAGCGGAACGCGCAACGGCGCGCGGCAGAGGCAGCGGCCGAGGCCGAGCGGCGCGCGGCGGAGGCGCGGGGCGAGCCCCTGCCGCAGGACGACGAGGACGCCGAAGACCCGCCGTCGTTCAAGCAGCAGGTCGAGTCGATGCTGGTCCACGTGCCCAACGCGCCGCAGTTGAGCGCCAGCGTCGATTGGGCCAGACGGCTGATCGCCGAGCAGAAGTACTTCACCGCGTCGTACGTGATCGAGCACGTGTACCTGGTGGGCAGCCGCATGGCCGCCGCGGCCAAGGACGCCGAGCGGGACAACAAGCAACGCCGGGAGGACCTGCGCAAGCCCGGCATGGTCGGCGCCGCCGTGGCCGACCTGAGCAACGGCCAGTTCGACAGCGTCCGCACGGCCGTGAAGGGGCTGAAGGACGACACGCTGCTGACCGCCGCGGAGGGGCACCCGAAGCTCAAGGACCTCATCGACCGCGTCTTCGGCAGCCCCGCGGTGGCGACCCGGGCGGCCGAAGCGCCGGACGTCTTCGCCGACCTGATCCTCGGCGCGATCAAGCTGTCCAGGGTCTCGGAGGGCAGGAAGACCGTCAAGGTCACCGAGGCCGACGTGGCGCAGCTGCGCGGCGCGCTCGGACCGGACGCGGCACGGGCCGTGGCGACGCACCTGCTGGTGCACAACTGGCAAGGCGGGAAGGCCTTCGACGAGAACACCATGACCTGGGTCCTCAAAAACATCGACCTCGAGGCGTGGAACAAGCCCAAGCAGGGCCTCGCCGCGCGCGCCTACAACATGCTGTGGCACGCCGGCCGGTTCGGCGACATGATCGCCCTCATCGACCGGGGCGTGAGCCCGCGGCTGCCCGCCACCACCGGGTCGGACAACGGCCGCAACCGCGAAGGCGTCTGGAGCGGGTACATCCAGCCGCTGGAGCACCTGCTCGGCAACTACGTCAGGCTCGCCGACCCCGAGGTCATGGACCGGGAGGTCACCAACCCCGAGGAGCGGCGGAAGGTGCTCGGCGCGGCGGCGCTGCTCAAGACCCTGGCCGGACGCGGCGACACCACGATCGTCACGACGTGGAAGGAGGTGAAGTCCTGCCAGGCCATCATCGGGTTCGCCGACCACCCCGGCACGATCTGGGGCTTCGAGGACGTCCGCCTCCCGTACGTCCAGGCGGCGCACGAGACCGAGAAGGGCGCACAGCCGGTGCGGATGATGGAGATCTGGGACGCCGTCGAGAAGGCCCTCGACGCCACGGGCTACCCCGCGCTGCTGGCCGACCCGGACACCGTCATCGCCAAGTGCATCGACATCGGCCTGGCGAAGCTGAAGACCGGCATCGCCGAGAAGCCGCGGGAGTACTACAAGCGGGACTCCCCCGAGTTCGAGCAGCGGTTCCGGGAGCAGGCGGAGTCATATCTGCGGTTCCTGGCGAAGCAGACGCCCACCGCGAAGCTCGCGGTCGCGGACCTCAGCGGCAAGCGCCCCGACAAGTGGATGGGCGCGCTCGGCTGCAAGGCCGGCCTGTGGTGGGCCGCGTCGAAGGGCGAGCCGGTGTACTACGTCCTCGACGGCCTCAACGAACGCGACGCGATCGACTACAAGGCCTACAAGACGAAGAAGATCAACAAGCGGATGGCCGAACCGCTGAAATTCCAGGCGTTCGGCGAGGTCATCACGCTCTCTGAGATCAGGGAGATCCTCAAGCACTGGGACGACACGGACGACGCGGGCAAGCGGCTGCGCGACGTCGTCAAGATGGTCGAGCGGGGCAACGTCCTGGAGGGCGAGAAGCTCGAGAAGGTCGACGAGTGGGCGCGGGAGATGCGGGCCGCGGACCTCGCCACGAAGGAGCGGCTGAAGCGGACGCCGCCGTCGAAGGCGGCGCTCGCACCGAAGCTCAAAGGGCTGGACACCAACCCGGACCTCATGAGCCTCGACGAGCGCGTCCTGAAGGACGTCGTGCTGCAGGCCGACCTGGTGAAGATGGCGGCCGGCGCCCACCACGAGCTGCTGTCCGGCGCATTGCGCAACTGCAAGGCCCTGTACAGCAGCCTGCTGCTGCCCGAGGACTTCGCGGTCGCATACACCGCCATGCTCGAACTGCCGCTCGGCAAACGTGCGGTGGCCGCCGACGAGCTGAAGCTCGCCTACCTCAACGAGGGGCAGGTGGCGACCGCGCTGCTCGAGCCGCTGCGGACCGCCGTCGACCGGTGGGCCGTCACCGAGATCCGGTAGCCCCGGCACCCGCCGCCCCCGGCTGAACCCGGGGGCGGCGGTGCTGCGGTGCCGTCAGGCCGGCTCGACGGGGAGCCAGAGCTCACAGGTCGCGGTGCTGAGGTCGGCGGCACGGTCGAGCATCGCGACGATCGACGGACCGGGTCGCAGCCGCCACGGGTTGGACGGGAACCATTCCGTGGCGGTGGCCGCCCACGTCGACTGCAACTCCTGCGGAAACGGCCCGGCGGTGTGGAACACGGCCCATCTGCCCGCCGGTACCTCGACGGTGTCCAGGTCCTCGGGGGCCGGGGTGTCCTGGGTGACGGCGACCCCGTGCAGGTAGGTCAGTTCGCTGCCCTCGGCGGCGTCGGGATCGACGTCGTCGCTGACCTGCAGCAGGCCGCCCGGGTCGGCGTTGCTGAGCGACTTCAGCCGCGCGTGCTCCTGCGGTGGCAGGGCGGCGATGTGCCGCTGGATGTGCGGATTGACGCCGTGGTGGATCAGCGGCACGCGGGCCGCGTGACCGATGAGCCGGAACGCGGGCCGTTCGACGATCCGGGTGTCCATGGGGCTGCTCCCTTCGACGGTCAGGCGGAACCTGACCTGTGGTTGTGTGCGAAGGGGGCCACCGTCCCGCCGGACCTCACCGGGCCCGGCGCCGTGCACCGCCCGGAACGCCCGGCCGAACGCCTCGGTCGACGTGTACCCGTGCCGGACCGCGATGCTCAGCAGGTCCTCCGTGCCCCGCACGACATCCGCGGCCGCGACCGTCATCCGCCGGCGCCGCACGTACTCCGACAACGGCATCCCCGCCAGCGACGAGAACATCCTGCGCAGGTGGTATTCGGTCGTGCCGGCCGCCGCCGCCAGCCCCCCGATGTCGAGCTCGTCGGTGAGATGGCGCTCGACATGGTCGACGAGCCGGTTGAGTGTTGCGATCACGTGGCCTCCCTTCGACGTCCAGCCTGATCCAGAGCACCCCGGTCCCGCCCGACAGCTGCGGACCGATCCGATCATCCGATTCTGACCGCCCGTGCCCGCTGCCCGGCCGGCCTTCTCCGGACCCGGCGGGCTCAGCATGACCGGCACCACGAACTGCGCCGCGTGTGTATGGCAGCACGATGCCGGCCACATCAAGACTGGCCGCCGGGTGCCGGTTGAAACAGGATCGAAGCGGGCAACCCTTTCACGAACGTTGCGGCGACCTTCACGGGTCGCCGCTGATCGATGACTGTGAGGAGCGGACCGAATGGCTGAGAACACCAGGCAGACCAGCGAGCAGGCGGCCACGGCGGCCAGCGACGTGCTGCGGGACCCGGACGCGTCAACCGAGGAGAAGCAGGCCGCGGGCAGCGCGTTGTCGCAGAAGGCGCCGAAGGACGACTCCGGGAAGTGATCCACCGGCGAGGGGCCCGGCCGACCGGCCGGGCCTTCGTCGTGTTCAGGTGCGTTCGAGCAGCTGCGCCATGCGGGCCTGGTCCTCCAGGACCTCGTTGATGCGCGCCTGGACGGCGTCCATCTGACCGATGGTCTCGCTGGTGACGTGGATGCCGTCGGTGACGGACTGGGCGTTGGTCTGGATGCCGGCGATCTGGTCGGCGACCTTCTGCGTCGCCGTGACGGTCTCCCGGGCCAGGTCCTTGACCTCGCCCGCCACGACCGCGAAGCCCTTGCCGACGTCGCCGGCGCGGGCGGCCTCGATGGTGGCGTTGAGGGCGAGCAGGTTCGTCTGGTCCGCGATCGACGAGATGATTTTGATGACGTCGCCGATCGCGGTCGACGACTCGCTCAGCGCGGTGACGTTCGCCGTCATCTCCGAGGCGCGGGACACCGCCTCCCGGGCGACCCTGGTCGCGTCCTGGCTCGCCGAGCGCAGCCGCGAGATCGACTCGAGCAGCTGCCGGGCGTTGCCGGCGGCGGTCTCCTGCGCGCGGCAGATGTCCAGGCGCTGCGAGACCAGCTGCTGCACGTTGCGCAGCGCCGACGCGCGTGACTCGCTGAGGTCGATGTACTCCGTCGTGAAGAAGTCCATCGTGCCCACGACCCGGTCGCCGCTCATGATCGGGAAGCAGATGCCGGAGCGGACGCCTGCCCGTTGGGCCGCCGGTGCGCGTACACAATCCGTCAGTTCGGCAAGATCGCGGATGAACACCAGGTCGCGGGCCCGCCACGCGCGGCCGGAGAGCCCGACGCCCTCGGCGAACGTCGCCGCCAAGGTGACCTGGCGGAACTCGTCGCCGGCCGAGCCCGACTCGAACTGGAAGCGCAGTTCGTTCCCACCGGGTTCGATCTCCCAGTACGAGCCGTAGGCCCAGCCGAACGCGCTGCGGACGGTGTCGAGCCCGGCGCGGATCGTGCTCGGCGTGTCGTGCGCCGCGCCGAGCGCCGCGACGACCGTGGTCACCGCGAGCCGGTCGTCGGCGAGCTGCTGCAGCTGCACCGCGGCGAGCGCCTGGGTGCGGGCCTGCTCGGCGATGCGGGCGATCGCGTTCCACTTCTCGGTCCGCGGTCCGTCGACGCGCAGCTCGTGCGGCGAGTAGTACTCGAACACCGCGACGACCTCGCCGGCCTTCACCACCGGGATCGCCACCGCCGACACCGCGCCGGCCCGGGTCGCCGTCTCGCAGCGCAGGCAGTCGTGCACGTCCGGGGTGTGCTCGATGTACGTCGGCCGCCGCGACTGGTGGGTGCGGCCGACCAGGCCCACGGACACCGGCAGGTTCCGCCCGCCCATGACCGCGCGCAGGTCACCGGCGAGCCGGCCGGTCTCGAAGGCGAGCCGCAGCTCACCGGGTGGGCCGGGCAGCCAGACCGCGCCGTACACGAAACCGTAGGACGCGACGAGGGACTCGGCCGTGATCCTCCAGGTGGAGGCCTCGTCCGTGGCCCGTTCGAGGGCGACGATCAGCTGCTCCAGCGACTCGACATCCCTGGGGATCTCCACGTGCCGTTCCTCGGATCGGCTGCGTGCGCGCAACAGGCCCAACGTTTCCCCTCAGGTTCGGCGCGACAGGACCGACAACCCATCGGCAACCCGGCGGCGGAGCTGAGGGCAACGCCGGCGGTTTACGGTTTGCGGCCCACCACGCCGTAGATCTGCAGGTCCTCGCTGACGGGACGCTCGCCGGAGGCGTCGTCGGGGCGCCAGTCGCCGACCGGCACGATGCCGGGCTCGACGATCTCCAGCCCGGCGAAATACTGCTCGATCACGCGCTTCGGCCTGGCCCGCACGTCGGTGCGGCCCGCGGCGAACATCTGCTCGTAGGCGGCGATGCCCTGCTCACCGCTGAAGTCCATCGTGCCGTGGGTGATCACCAGGTAGCTGCCGGACGGCACCGCGTCGAGCAGGTGCCGGACCACGGCCGCGACCTGCTCGTCGTCGTGCACGAAGTGCAGCGTGGTGATCAGCAGGATCCCGACCGGCTTGCTCAGGTCGAGGACCTCGCGGAGGCTCGCGTGCTCCAGGATCGCCCCGGGGTCGCGGACGTCGGCCTCGAGGTAGGCGGTCGCGCCCCGCTCGTCGCCCTGCAGCAGCGCGCGGGCGTGCACCATCACGATCGGGTCGTTGTCGACGTAGACGACCCGGGAGTCGGGCGCGACCCGCTGTGCGACCTCGTGGGTGTTGTCCGGCGCGGGCAGGCCGGTGCCGAGGTCGAGGAACTGCCGGACGCCGGCCTCGGCGAGGAAGTGCACGCCGCGGCGCAGGAACGCCCGGTTGGCCCTGGCCAGGGCGACGACCGCGGGGAACGCGGCGGCGATCGCGTCACCGGACTCCCGGTCGGCGGCGAAGTGGTCCTTGCCGCCGAGCCAGTAGCTGTACCGCCGCGCCGGGTGCGGCACGGAGGTGTCGATCCGGCTCTGCTCGCTGCTGTCCACCGGCATCCTTTCCAGGCGGCTTTTCCGTCGTGATCGAACCTAATGGGTCGGGTCACGCGCCGCCAACGCCGGTCACCCTCCGATGCCGGTGTTGCCCGGGTCGGCCAGGGTCTCGTCGATGTCGGCGCTGGTCCGGTCCAGGATCGCCCGCACCTGGTCGCGGGACAGTTCCCCCGGCGCGTGCCACAGCTCGGCGAAGTCCTTGGCGATCACGCTCTCGACGACGATCCAGGCGGCGACCGACGGGTACATGCGGCCGTGCCCGATCATCTCCCGGAACGCGGCATACGCGGGCTCCGTCTCCAGCTTCGTGCCGGCCACCGCCTCGGACCGGGCGGGCCACAGCCCGGTGCTCACCGCGTAGCGCTGCTGGCTCTGCTTCCCGGTGAGGAACCGGACCCATTCGAACGCGGCACCGGGGTGCTTCGCTTCCTTGAGGATCGCCAGGTTGGACCCGCCGAGGAAGCCGTACCGGCCGGCCCTGCCCGCCGGCAGCGGCGCGGTCGCCCAGCCGGCCCTCAGCCCCGGGCGCCCCGGGTCGGCGAGGAAGTCGCCGACGGACTGCGAGTTGTCGATGGTGACCGCACCCCGCCCCGCCGCGAACGCGGCCGGCACGTCGTTGGACACCAGCTGCGCCACCTGCGGGTCGTTGTACTTCGCGACCAGCCGCTGGTAGTAGTGCACGGCGTCGACCGCGGCGGGCTCGGCCAGCCGCGACGTCATGCCCGCCGGGTCCAGCAGGTCGCCGCCCGCGCTCCAGACGAACGGCGCGACGTTGTGGATGATCCCGAACGTGTTCTCGTTGCCGATCGCGAGCGGCGCGACCCCGCCGCCGGCGACCTGGATCCGCTGCAGCGTCGCCTCGAGGGACTCCCACGTCCGGAACGCCGTGGCCGGGTCCACGCCGGCGGTGGCGAGCACGTCGGTGCGGTAGAACAGCGCCCGCACGTCGACCAGCCAGGGCATCGCGGTCGTGGCCGGGGAGCCGATCAGGTGGCTGGAGCTCCAGCTCGCGGCGGTGAAGGCGTCCTGCCCGCCGACCGCGTCGACCTCCGCCGCCGTGTAGGGCCGCAGCGCCCCCAGCTCGCTGAACCCACCGACCCAGGTCGTGCCGAGCTGCGTGACGTCGGGCCCCTCACCGCTGGCCGACGCGGTGCTCAGCCTGGTCAGCGCGTCCTCCCACACCACCCGCACCGGGTTGACGGTGATGTTCGGGTGCGCGGCGTGGAACTCCTTGGCCTCCTCGGCGACCGCCTTCTCCTGCAGTGGCCCGCCCGACGGCATGTACCAGAAGTCGATCGTGACCGGCGGCCGGTCCTTCGCGTATCCGACCGCCTCGGGGGCGCCGCCATCACCGCCCGCGCAACCGGACATGGCCAGTACGGCGACGGCGGCGACCGCCAGGAGTCTCAGCACCCCCACCAGATCGGCCGCGGCGGCCGCCGGTTGAGGATCAGCGGACCGGCCGCAGTCCCAGGTGCTCGCGCAGGGTGCTGCCGGTGTACGCCGTACGGTAGACGCCGCGCTCCTGCAGGGCCGGGACGAGCAGCTCGACGATGTCGTCGAGGCCGTGCGGGACGAGGTACGGCGAGACGTTGAACCCGTCGACGGCGCCGTGCCGCACGAAGTGGGCGAACTTGTCGGCGAGCGCCTGCGGGGTGCCGACGTGGCCGCAGGCGCGCTGCCCGAGGTCGACAGCACGGCGAGGTCCTCGTCGAGCACGAGCGGGTGCAGCCGGACACCGTCGACGCCGCCGTGCGCGTTCAGGTCGCGCAGCAGTGCGACGAGTCCGCTCGGGCCGCCGGTGTACCGCAGCCGCCCGGCGCTCCGCCATGGCGCGTAGCGGTCCAGCTCGTCGACCCGTTCGGCGCCGTCCACTGTGGACGTGTCGAGGGCGGCCTCGATCTCGGCGAACGTCCGCGGCGTCCTGCCCGCCGCTCGCCGGACCTCGTCGATGCTGTCACCGCCGACCAGCGTCACGTCGGCGGCGGCGTCCCTGCCGTCCGCGAACACGACCAGCTGTCCCTGCGGCGGCCGCGGGACGATCGCAGGGCCCTTCACCGTTTACGTGGCGCGCCGGTGAAGCCGACGTGGTGCAGCCGGCGCCGGTCGAGGTACCGCCCGGTGGTGACGTCGCGGATGTCGTCGACGCCTTCCATTACCGGGGTCGCATACTCCCCATCAATCCTACCGTCTAGATAGTAATTGGTCCACGACCCGTGACGATGCCGACCCGGCGTTGACAGTGCCGTACCGACGCTGCTGCACTGTGGACATGGCACGCACGCCACTGTGGACCCGCGACCACATCGACTTCGGTCGAGTGTGGTCCGCCTCCTGTCCCGCCTGACACGCACCCGCTTCCTTCGGCGACCTCCCACCCTTGAGGAACAGTGATGTCAGCTCCGCGTGCCCGCAAGCATCCGTCCACAGTAGACAAACACAGTTACGACTCCGAGTACGTCGTCGTCGCGGTCCCCGTCCCGGGCGGCCCGCCCGACGACGTCGCACCCCCGCTCGTCTTCCGCCTCCAGCCCCGCCACCGATGACCCGCGCCGCCGCCTACCGCCGACTCCGCGAACAGCGCTCGATGGGGTGCCGCCGGGCTGACGCCCGCGCTCGTGCCGGTCAGGGGAGGAGGCCGGGGAGCTCGCAGGCGGTCTTGGCGGCGCCGCCGGTGTCGGCGTGGCACCAGTCGATGTCGGCGCCGCCGTCGAGGGTGTCGTAGGCGGCGCCGCCGGACAGGGTGTCGGCGCCCTGGTCGCCGTGGATGGTGTCGGCGTCGGCGCCGCCGGACAGGCTGTCGTTGCCGAAGCCGCCGTAGATGGTGTCCGCGCCGCCGGTGTCGGTGACGGTGTCGTTGCCGCCGAGGCCGTACGTGGTGTCGTTGCCGCCCATCGGGTAGATGGTGTCGTTGCCGCCGGTGACCGGGAGCCAGTTGCCGGTCGGGTCGCCGCGTAGGACGTTCGCGGCGTCGTTGCCGTACAGGACGTCGCTGCCGGTGCCGCCGGTGAGGTTCTCGACGGCGGCGCCGATGGTGTCGCCCTCGCCCGCGGCACCGTCGTTGCCGACGCCGTCGAGGCTGGCCGTGACCGGCACCGCGTGGTCGGCGTAGCTGACCGTGTCGACGCCGGTGCCGCCGTACATCGTGTCCGCGCCGTCGCCGCCGATGAGGGTGTCGTTGCCGCCGCCCGCGCTGAGCAGGTCGTCGCCCGCGCCGCCGGTCAGCGTGTTCGCCCCGGCGTCGCCGATCAGCGTGTCGTCGCCTGGCGAGCCGATCACCGACTCGACGGCGTCGAGCCCGTCGTGCTCGGGGCCGCCGTCGCCTGTGGACAGGTCGACGGTCACCGGACCGGGGTGACCCGCGTAGCTGACCGTGTCGGCGCCGGCGCCGCCGTCGATCTGCTCGCCGTGCGTGCTCGACGTGATGATGTCGTCGCCGTTGCCGGCGGCCACGTTGGACCCGGCGACGGTCACCCCGGTGAGGTCGATGGTGTCGTCGCCGTCGCCCGTGCCGATCAGCCAGTGCACCGAGCCACCGCCGACGATCCTGACCCGGTCGCCGCGGTCGCCCGGCTCGACGTGGACGTCCGGCGACATGGACACGGTGCACTGCGCGAGCGTGTCGTCGGCCGCCACGGGATGGGTACAGTCGCCGGAGACCGCGACCGGGTGCACGTCGTCGACCGTCACGGTCGTGCCCACCTTGGTCACCACGATGTCGTTGGCGAAGCCGGCCGCGCCGCTGAACGTCATGTTGTGGGAGATGTCGGTGCCCACCGTGCCGCCGGCGAGCCCGCCCGCCGCCGCGGGCTCCGCCGTGACCAGCACGGTGCCCACCATCGCCGCCACCGTGAGCGCGCTCAGCCGCTGCATCATCCTGCCGTGGTAGCAGCGCCCCGGGCGACCTGCCGCTCGTGGTCGGCTACCCGACACGCATCAGGCACGCGGCAGGTCGAACCAGACGCGCTTGCCGCCGGTGGGGACGAGCTCGGAGCCCCAGGCGGTGGCGAGGTGCTCGATGATGTGCAGGCCGCGGCCGTTGTCGCTGTCGGCGTCGGTCGGTGACGTGCGGCGCTCCGGAGGGCGGATGCTGGTGTCGTGGACGGTGACCCGCAGCAGGTCACCGAGGCGCAGCTCGACCGTGACGTCGCCGACGGTGTGCTGGATGGCGTTGGTGATGACCTCGTCGAGGAGCAGCAGCGCGTCGTCGACGACCTGCGGCTGCTGCCAGGCGGTGAGCACGTCGGCGGCGAAGCGGCGGGCCGCGGACGCGCTGATCGCCTCGCCGCGGAAGCGCCGCCGGGCGGTCGGCGGGCCGGTGGGCACGGCGTCGCTGGTGAGGCACAGCACGGCGACGTCGTCGCTGCGCGGCCGCGGGCCGACGTCGCTGGTGAGGATGTGGTCCAGGGTCTCGCCGGGGTCGCGGGTCGGCGCGCTGTGCAGCGCGGCGAGCAGCTCCCGCAGGCCCTGGTCGATCGGGTGCCGGCGGTCCTCGACGAGGCCGTCGGTGTAGAGCAGCAGCGTCGCCGCGGCCGGGAGCAGCAGCGTCGTGTCGAGGTAGACGGCGTCCGGGGTGACGCCGAGCGGCGGGCCGGGGCGCAGCCGCAGCCGGTGGACGCCTTCGGCGGTGCGCAGCATGGGCGGCGGGTGCCCGGCGGAGACCGCGGTGGCGGTGCCCTCCTTGAGGTGCACCTGCAGGTAGCAGCAGGTGGCGATGGTGTCCGGGTGCATGTCCAGCAGCAGCCGGTTGACGTGGTGCACGATGCTGGCCGGGTTGTGCCGCTCGCTCGCGTAGGCGCGCAGGGCGTTGCGGACCTGGCCCATCGTCGCCGCGGCCGACGCGCTGTGACCGGCGACGTCGCCGATGACGACGCCGACGACCCCTTCGCCGAGGTCGATGATGTCGTACCAGTCGCCGCCGACGTCCGCGCCCTGGGTCCAGGGCAGATACCTGGCCGCGTGCCGCAGCCCCGGCACGTGCGGCAGCGTCGCGGGCAGCAGCGCGCGTTGCAGCGCCGACGCGAGGGTGGTGCTCGCCTCGAAGAGCAGCGCCCGTTGCAGCGCCTGCGCGCCGAGGCCGGCCAGGGCCATGAGCGTGGCCTGCTCGTCGTAGTCGAAGTCGCGGGGTTTGCGGTAGCCGACGACGAGGGTGCCGAGGACCTCGCCGGCGACGGTCAGCGGCAGGAACGCCCACGCCTGCCGTTCGCCGGCCGGCACCGCGGTCCCGGGGTCCGGCTGCGTGGCCTGGAACTGGGCGAGCGACGTCAGGTACAGCGGCTGCCCGGTGCGCGCGACGGCCGTCGCCGGATACGGGTGGTCCAGTGGCAGCTCCCGCAGCCGGGCGACGACGTCGGGCTCGTAGCCGTCGTGGAAGCGCAGCTGCAGCTGACGGTCCTCGAGCAGCAGCAGCGCGAGGCCCTGCCCACCGGCCGACGGGCGCAGCACCGAGCCGATCGCCGCATACACCTCGGCGGTCGTGCTCGCCGCGACGAGCGCCGTCGTCGCCGTCTGCAGCGCCGTGGCGCGCGCCGCCGCATCGGTGGCGCGGGCGGCGGCCTGCTCCGCCTCCGCGGCGATGGCGGCGAGGTGCCGCTGCTGCTGGACCTGGTCGGTGACCTCGCGGAACGACACGGCGACCGCCGGGGCGCCGGCGTCGGCGCGGGCCCGGGCGATCTTCAGCTCCCACACCTGGCCGATGTCGGGATACGCGCGCTGCTCCAGCCACGGCTCGCCGGTCGTGGCGACCTGGCGATACCGGTCGAACAGGCCGTCGTCCCAGCTGCCGGGCAGCACGTCGCTCAGGCGGTGGCCGATGAGGTCCTCGGGGGTGCGCCCGGTGAGCTTCGCGCCGAGCTGGTTGACGTAGTCGCAGACGAAGTCGACGATCACGCCGTCGCCGCCGGTCACCGCGCGCAGCAGGGTGAAGCCGTCGAAGGCGGCGTCGAGCGCGTCATACAGCCGGGTCCCGCCGGCCGACTGCGGCGCGACGGTCAGCTGCCGCAGGTCGACGAACCGCGCCCCGAAACCGTCGCCCCACGGGCTGACCCGCACCTCGAAGTGCCCGGTCAGGTTCGGCCGGTCGTAATACACCGTGCGGGTGACCGGCTCGCGGGTCTCCACGACGCGGCGATACAGCGGGATCGTCCCGTCGTGGACGGTCTCCGGCCACAGCTGCCGATACCGCCCACCGAGCAGCTCCTCGCGGGGGCGCCCGACGAACCGGCAGCCGGCGTCGTTGACATACGCCAGGTCGAAGTCGACGATCAGGCCGTCCTCACGCACCGCGGTCGCGAGGACCCAGCCCTGCCGGTCGTCGTCGAGCATCGCCAGCAGCCACCCGTCCGGAAGCGCGACGGCGTCGTCGGCCAACGAGCCACTCCCTCCGGACCCGCGTCCCCGTGACGCCCCTGCCAGCTCTCCGTCCAGTATTTCGCATGGACCGACCTGCGTCGAACTCCCGCCGACGGCAGGTCGCCGCCCCTGCGGGGAAGGATCAGTTGCCGGGCCACCACGGCTGGTCCCACAGCTGCGGCGTGCCGGTCAGCCACGGCAGCAGCACCAGCAGCGCGACCCACGGCATGACCCCGACGATCAGTGGCGTGCGGCGTCCGCGACCGTATCCGGCGCCCTTCTTCGGGCGGGGCGGCGGTGTCTCGGCGACGGCCACCTGCCCGCCGCTGAGCTCGTGGACGGCCGCGGCGACCGGGGCGGTGTCCTCTGCGACCGGCACCAGGTAGGCCCGGTCCCGCCCCTGGACCAGGACGTGCAGGCTGCGCTGGCTGCCGAAGTACGCGAACCACGCCGCGTGCACGTCCTCCCACGGCACCGTGGTCAGCCCGGTCGAGAACGCCGTGGCCCGGATCTTGAAACCTTCGGCGGTCACCACCCCGACCGGCCCGTTGACCGTCAGCAGCAGGGCGACAAGGCCCGCCACCCCAGCGACCCCGAACACGACGAGGACGAGCATCAGGTAAGCGCCCTTGACGCCCAGCGCCAGCGCGTACACCACGATCAACACGCGCAATGCCAGCGTCATCGCGAGCGGGCCTGCCGCCCGCCACCGAGACCGCACGAGCACGAACTGGCTGTCCGCCACAGTATTCTCCCCATCGAAGGCGTCGCGCCATCGTGCCAGAAGCCCCCCGGGCGATCAATCCACGCTGACCAGCAGGTATCGCTCGTCGGTGACGGCCTTGCCCCACAGGACGGCGTCGCGCAGCGGCCGCACCTCGGCGCCCCGGCCGTGACGGCGCACCAGCGCCTCGCACTGCGCCGCGGACAGTCCGGCACCCGTGTCCCATCGTCCTTCGATGAGGACGAGCCTGCCGCACCGGCGCAGCAGCCGGATCCATCGGCCGACGGTCGCGTGCGGGTCGGGCACCGCCCACAGGACGTGCCGGACCAGCACGACGTCGAACGTCCCGGGGGCGAACGGCGGCAGGCTCGCGTCCCCTCGCACCAGGGTCACCCCGACGCCGTGCTCGGCGGCCTTGCGCCGGGCGACGCCGAGCATCCCGGCCGACGCGTCGAGGCCGGTGAGGCGGTGCCCGGCCGCGGCGAGCAGGACCGAAAGGCTCCCGGTCCCGCATCCGATGTCGACGATCGACGCGGGCGCGTCGGGCAGCACCGGCGCCAGCAGACCGGCCCACGCCCCGCGCACGGCGGGGTCCTTCAGCCCGTGGTCGGCCTCGTCGTCGAACGTCGCCGCGTGCCGGTCCCAGATCGTCCCGCCCATCCCGCAAGCATTCCAGACATCGGGTCCGGGTGCGGTCCGGTTGCGGGACGGGTGCGGTCCCGGTCGATGTGGCACGGGTTACGCGGGTCGGGCGGCGGACCGGCCGATGAGAGGACAACGGCCGTCCGGCAACCGCCGCACGATCGAAATGACCGCAGCACGCGATGGAGGTTTGATGCGTTCAGGTTCCCTGCTCAAGGCAGCTGTTGCCGCGACCGCGGCGACGGGTCTGCTGGCCGGGCCGCTCACCGGGCCGGCGGCCGCCGCCGCACCCGCCGGGCAGACCACCGCACCGACGGTAGCGGTGATCGTCAGGCACGACGGCAGCGGCGCCGCGGAGGCGGCCGTGACCCGCGCCGGCGGCACGATCGGGCAGCATCTGGATCTCGTCGGGGCGTTCACCGCGCAGCTGCCCGCGGGTGCGCTCGCCGCCGTGAGCCGCGCCCCGGGTGTCCGGGCCGTCACGCCCGACGGGCAGGTGCGGATGCGGGGCGAGGAGTGGAACGCCGACGAGGACCAGCACTCGATGTCCAGCCTGACCCAGTCGATCGGGGCGCAGCAGGTGTGGGCGACCACGGACGCGTCCGGTGCCGAGCTCACCGGGCAGGGTGTCGGCGTGGCCGTCATCGACTCCGGCATCGCGCCGGTCGAGGGCCTCGACGCGCCGGGGAAGGTCATCAACGGGCCGGACCTGTCGTTCGAGTCGCAGACGCCCGCGCTGCGCAATCTCGACACGTTCGGTCACGGCACGCACATGGCCGGCATCATCGCCGGGCACGACAGCCGGGTGCAGGCCGGCAAGAAGCAGTTCACCGGGGTCGCGCCCGACGCGCACCTGCTCAACATGAAGGTCGCCGCGGCCGACGGGGCCGTCGACGTGTCGCAGGTGATCGCCGCGATCGACTGGGTCGTGACGCACCGCGACGACCCGGGCCTCAACATCCGCGTCCTCAACCTGTCCTTCGGCACCGACTCCACCCAGGACCCGCGGCTGGACCCGCTGTCGTTCGCGGTTGAAGCGGCCTGGAAGAAGGGCATCGTGGTCGTGGTCTCCGTCGGCAACGACGGCCTGGCCGAGAGCCGGGTCGGCATGCCTGCCGCGAACCCGAACGTCCTCGCCGTCGGCGCGGCCGACCCGCTGAGCACCGCCGACCGCTCCGACGACGTCGTCGCCGACTTCAGCACCGGCGGCAGCCAGACCCGCCACGCCGACCTCGTGGCCCCCGGCAAGTCGGTCGTGTCGCTGCGCGTGCCCAACGGGTTCATCGACGCCGCCTACCCGGAGGCCCGCATCGCCGACGACCCCGCTCAGCGGTACTTCCGCGGCAGCGGCACCTCGCAGGCCGCCGCCGTCGTGTCCGGCGCCGCCGCCCTGCTGCTCCAGCAGCGCCCGGACCTCACCCCCGACCAGGTGAAGAAGCTGCTGACGGGCACCGCCGACGCCATGCCCGCCGGCGACCAGCTCGCCCAGGGCGCGGGCCAGCTCGACATCGCCGCCGCGGTGCAGGCGCCGACCCCGGTCGCGTCGACGCAGACGTACCTGCCGGCGACGGGTCTCGGCTCGCTGGAGGCGTCCCGCGGCACCTCGCACGTCGCCGACCCGGACACCGGCACCGAGCTCACCGGCGAGTTCGACATCATGGGCCAGGCGTGGACCCCGGCCGGCTGGGCGCAGGTCTGCACGACCGGCGCGGCCTGGTCCGGCGACACGTGGAACGGCCGCACCTGGTCCGGTCGCACCTGGTCGGGCAGCAACTGGGCCGGTCGCACCTGGTCCGGCCGCACCTGGTCCGGTGCCGTGTGGGACGGTCGCACCTGGTCGGGCCGCACGTGGTCGGGCCGCACATGGTCGGGCCGCACCTGGTCCGGCCGCACGTGGTCGGGTCAGGCCTGGTCCGCGAGCGACTGGGGCTGATCGCCGGTCGCGCCTGTGCGAGGATGGCGTCGATGTCGCCCGCATCGATCGATGTGGCGCTCGACGCCTTCCTCGCCGACCGCACCCCGCACTGCGGCGGCCGCGAACTCGGCCGGTCCCCGGCTGAGAAATCCCGAGCAGCGGCACAACCGAACGGACGGGTGCTGCGATCCAGGAGGTGAGCAGGGAGGAGCCGCATGCGGGCCGACGAGGAGCACGCCTACGCGCAGTACGTGAGCAGCCGGGTGCTCGCGTTGCGGCGGACCGCCTATCACCTGTGCGGTGACTGGCACGAGGCGCACGATCTGGTGCAGGCGACGTTCATCAAGCTGTACCGGCACTGGGGCCGGGTCAGCGCCGCGGACTCCCCCGACGCGTACGTGCGGCAGGTCCTCGTCAACGTGTTCCTCCAGCATCGCGGTACGTGGTGGGCGCGCAACGTCCGGCCGTTCGGTGAGCTGGCCGAGCAGCGGACTCCGGAGCCGTCGACCGAGCAGCGGATCGATCTGCGGGCGGCGCTGGGCAGGCTCGCGCCGGGGCAGCGGGCGGTGCTCGTGCTGCGGTACTGGGAAGGGCTCGACGTCGCCGAGACCGCCCGGGTCCTCGGGTGCTCGACGGGCACGGTGAAGAGCCAGACGTCCCACGCCCTCGCGGCGCTGCGCCGGTTGATGCCCGACTACGCCTGGGAGGCGCGGTGAGCGAGAAGCTGTTCCGGTCGGTGCCGCTCGACGAGCCGCCGCTGCCCGTCCAGTACGTCGAAGGTCTCGTCACCGCGGGACGCCGGTCCGTGCGGCGGCGACGGGTGGCTGCGACCCTGGCTGCGGCCCTGGCCGTGGTCCTCGTGCTGCTGGTCGGCGCGGGCGGGCTGGTCCAGCTGGTGGCGCCGCCCGCGGTGCCCGCCGCGCCGGACGCGACCCCGAGCCTGCCCGACCGCATCGCGCCGTTCTCGTCGCTGACGGGCACGGTCAGCGACTCCCCCGGTGGGCGGGCCGTCATGCTGTACCAGTTCGGCAGCGGCGAGCTGTTCAACCAGTTCCAGCCGCTCGCGCTCGGCGCCGACCGGGACACGTACCGGCGGCTCGACGCGGCCGAGGGGCGGCGCGGCGTCCGGTCGTGGCAGCTGTCGCCGGACGGGACGACCGCCGTCGTCACCGACGATCTCGTCGCCGTCGACGCGCTGACGCTGATCGACCTGCGCACCGGGCGCCGGCGGCAGGTGATGCTGCCGGCACCGACGGGTGCGGTGCCCCTCGCGTTCTCCCCCGACGGGCGGACGCTGGCGTATTCGGCGGTGCCGACGCCGTTGAGCGACCAGTACAACGCCATGCCGGCCGAATCGCGGCGCACCGGGGTGCTCGTCCTGGTCGACCTCGCCACCGGCCGGCACCGCACGCTCAGCGGCGTGACCCCGGTCTTCGCCGCGTCGTTCGCGCCCGACGGGCAGCGGATCGCGGTGCAGACCGGCCCGCGGGTCGAGATCGTCGACCTCGACGGCCGGGTCGTGCGCAGCGTCGACCTGCCGAGCGAGCACATCCTCACGGGCAACGCCGCGTGGTCGCCGGACGGGCGGCTGCTCGCCGTCACCGGCGCCACGACCTCCACCGGCGAGGACGGCGTCACCTCCTACAACCGGCGGATCGTGTTCGTCGACGCGACCGGCGAGGGGACCGTCGCGGCGCCGATCGCGGCGGAGGAGATGCTCGGCTGGCGGTCCGCCCGCCGGGTGATCGCGCAGGTCGCCGCCGGCAACGGCCCCGGCGAGATCCGGGACGTGCCGCTCGACGGCGGCCTGCCGGGCACGCTGCTGAGCCGGTTCGACGACGGCAGCAGCTGCGAGTACGGGACCCGGACGTGCCAGGCGTTCGAGATCCGAATGGCGACCGGGCTGCTGCCGTCGCTGGTGGTGCGGCGCGCCGACCCCGACCGCGGGCCGTGGCCGGGGTGGTTCGTCGTGACCGTCGCCGGCGGCGGCGTGCTCCTGGTCGCCGTGGCGTTCCTCGTGTACCGCCGGGTCACCCGCCGCGGTGGGACATCCCGCGGGGCGGCCCGGCCGCTTCCGGAGCCGTGACCCGTTCCACCGGGGCGGCCTGCACGTCCGAACCAGAGATCGACGAGCCCCTTACTGCACTAACACCAGATTCGCCGGAGTCGATCCCTAGAGCGACAGCGGCTGGTGGGACGGTGGGTGCCGCTGGAACGGGATGATGCCCTCGACCCGGTCGGGGCTGAGCTGGAGCACCTGGTCGGCGTCGACCGCGGTCGCGAGCAGCATCGCGATCGCGGTGGGGTCGGTGCCGGCGACCAGGACGACCGGGATCGTGCCCGCGTTGATCATGTCGGCGATCGCGGTCGTCTCGTGCGGGTGCGGCGGGGTCTCGGCGGTGATGGACAGCACGGTGTGCGCCGGCAGGTGCCGGCGCAGCCCGGCGACGAGCTGGAAGCCGAGGCCCGCGCCGCCCGTCGGGTTGGGGTCGGCGCAGACGACGGCGACCTCGTGGCGGGTCGCGAGGGCGGCGAGGGCGGCGGTGACGTCGCCGAGGTACGCGCGGATCCGCGGTCCCGACAGCGACACGATCGTGGTGGCGGCCTGCGACGTCTCGTCGGCCGGGGCGGGGAAGGCGACGGCGGCGCCGATCCAGGCGCGGCGGGCGCGGAGGCTGACGGCGCCGCTGACGGCCGCGCCGGCGAGGAGGACCAGCCCGATGCTGTACGAGCCTTCGATGCCGTGGACGGCGTTGAGCACCAGTCCCGGGAAGAGCCCGACGCCGCTGCCGAGCGCGCTGATCACGCCGGTGATGGTGCCGGCCTGCGCGGGCGGCGCGGTGCGGCCGATGAGCGCGAGCACGCTGCCGAATGCGGCGCCCAGCGCGACCGCGACGCCCGCCAGCGTCGGGGCCGCGACCCAGGCCAGCGGCGGGTCGAACGCCAGGATCAGCAGCAGCACGGCGAGCGCGGTGAAGCAGGTGCCGATCACGGCGGTGGGGGCGTGCCGCCGGCACAGCCAGCCGCCGAACGGCCCGGCGGCCGCGCCGACGCAGGCCACGGCGGCCGCCCCGAGCAGTGCCTGGGTCCAGCCGATGCCGTACACGCGGTGCAGGTGCGCCGGCAGGTACAGGTCGAGCGCGACGATCCCGCCGCACGAGACGCCGTACCAGACGGCCAGATAGCGCGTGACGGGCAGCCGCACCAGCGCGGTGACCGCCGGCCACCCGCCGGCCGGTGCGCCCTTCGGGGCGGGCCGGTCACGCAGGACGACGGCGGCCAGTGCGGCGTAGACGAGCAGCGAGCCGGCGAGGATCAGCAGCCCGTGTCCGCGGTCGACACGCATCGTCGCCTGGGCGACGATCCCGGCGGCCGCGCCCAGGCACATGCCGGCCGCGAAGACGCTGAGCGCGAGCCCGCGGCGCCCGGCCGGGACCGCCCGCACGACGCTCGCCGCAGCCGGTGGGAGCGCCGCACCGGCGACACCGATGGCGCACGCCACGACGATCAGCGCAGGCAGCCCGCTCTCACCGGCGGCGGCCAGCGCGAGCACCGCGAACGCCGCGGCGACGCTGACGGCCGGCAGCACCACCCGGGCGCCGAGGCGGTCGGTCAGCACGCCGATCGGGATCCGCAGGGCCACGCCGACGACGAGCGGGACGCTGCCGAGCAGGGCCCAGGTGCCGGCGGCCATCCCGAACCGCTCTCCGAGCGGCGGACCTATCGGACCGATCAGCACCCAGGTCCAGTAATGCAGCACGTATCCGGCGACGGCGACCGTGAGGGTCAGGCCTGGCCTGACCTTCGGCGGCGCCGCCGCGCCCGCGGGCTGCGCCAGTTGCGTCAGCATCGACGGTCCTCGCTGCCTGCTCGTGCCATCCGCCCCGACCCCTCACGCGACGCTGGAACGGTCCTGATGGACCTCACCGCCCTCAACGACCGGACCGCGTCGCCAGTTACGGACCCGTCCCGGATCGGCGCGACGATCTTCCATCGGCCCGTGGCCTGGAAACTAATCCTATTGAAATAGTAGGGTTTTTGATAGACTGATCTGAGCCGCGGCGACGAAAGGCAGGCCATCGATGAGCTCGCACACGGTGCTGCACCCCACCGACCTGCGCCGGGTCTTCGGCGCGTTCCCGACGGGCGTCACCGCTGTCGCCGCGTTCGTCGACGGGGTGCCCGTCGGGCTCGCCGCCAGCTCGTTCACGTCGGTGTCCCTGGACCCGCCGCTCGCCTCGGTGTGCATCGCGAAGACGTCGACGACGTGGCCCGTCCTGCGCCGCGCGGAGCGTCTCGGCGTCAGCGTCCTCAGCGCTGGTCAGGAGCACCTCGGCCGGCAGCTCAGCTCCCGCACCGGCGACCGCTTCACCGGCGCGACCTGGCGGGCCAGCAACTGCGGCGAGATCCTGCTCGACGGCGCGTGCGCGTGGCTGGACTGCAGCATCGAGCGCGAACTTCCCGCCGGCGACCACGACATCGTCCTGCTGCGCATCCACGACCTGCACGCCGACCTCGGCGCCGAGCCGCTCGTCTTCCACCGCAGCGCCTTCGGCCGTCTCCACCGCGCCGCGTAGGCACCCCCGGCGTCCTCGACGCGTGATCGGGGACGCCGGTGAGTATCGGGGGCCGGCCGGGTGGGAGCAGATCCACGACCGCTGGACGGTGGCGTTCCCGCCGATCCACCTGGACGTCCTGGTCGCGGCCGAGGCGGCGGCCCTGGCGCTGGTCCTTCCGACGGTGGCGTTCCCGCCGATCCACCTGGACGTCCTGGTCGCGGCCGAGGCGGCGGCCCTGGCGCTGGTCCTTCCGCCTGTGCGCCCGGCCCGGCTGACATCGGCCCGGGGGATCCGGAGAAGTCGCCGGGAACTTCGTGGCCCGGTGCGACGACTACCCGATGCCCCACTCCGCCGACTCCGAGGACTGCCGAATCATGCGTCTCATCCGCCCGGCCCGCGCGCTTGCCGCCCTGGTCGCCGCCGCCGCCGGCGCGCTCGCCCTTCCCGCCGCCGCGTCCGCGCACGTGACCGTCAACCCGGGCACCGCCACGCAGGGCGGCTACACGAAGGTGACATTCCGGGTCCCCAACGAGAAGGACGCCGTGAGCACCACGAAGCTGGAGATCGCGATCCCGACCGACAAGCCGATCGCGTCGGTGTCGCTCAAACCCGTCCAGGGGTGGACCGCCGTCGCGGAGAGCTCCAAGCTCGCGACCCCGGTCAAGACCGACGACGGCGAGATCACCGACGCCGTCTCGAAGATCACGTGGACGGCGACGGCCGGCGCGGAGATCAAGCCGCATCAGTTCCAGGAGTTCGACGTGTCGCTCGGGCCGCTGCCGGTCGCGGACCAGATCGTGTTCAAGGCGCTGCAGACGTACTCCGACGGCGAGGTCGTGCGCTGGATCGACGAGCCCGCCGCCGGTGCGGAGGCCGAGCACCCAGCGCCGGTCCTGAAACTGGCGAAGAAGGACGCGACGGCGCCGGCGGCCGTCACGGGCGCCGCTCAGGATGCCGCCGACACGGCGAACGACGGCCAGACCGACGGCACCGCGATCACCGTCGGCGTCGCCGGCCTCCTCCTCGGTCTGGCGGCGCTCGTCGCGGCCGTCCTCGCGTACCGCCGCACCGCCCGGACCTGACGGCTACGCCATCGCTACACCAACGCGACGCCGAGGCTGCGCAGGATCGCGGCCTCGGCGGCCGGCCAGGTCCCGACGTGCTGGACCCACGCCGGCGCCGGTGCCGGCTGCGGACCGAACAGGAACCGGTGCGCCACGATTCCCCGCAGCGCCTGGTGTACGTCGAGCTTGTCGTCGACGAAGTGGGTGATGCCGAGTTCGGCGCAGTGCCCGGCCTTGTCCGCCCGCTGCAGGCAGAAGCGGAGGTGCTCGCGCGGGATGCCGGTGCGCGCGACGCAGTCGTGGTGATCGAGCCACTGGCGGGTGTGCCGCTGGACCCGCTCGCCGCACTTGGAGACCAGCCACACCTGCTCGAACCGCGGCGCGAGCCGGGCCAGTGCCTCGAACGCGCCGGGCACGGCCGGCGTGGCGAGCATCTTGGCGGTGTCGCCGCTGAAGAACTGGGTGTCGCCGCCACCGGGGGCGGTGCCGCCGATGATGACCCGGCCGATGTCGACCCCGAGTCGGATGCGTGCTGCGTTCATACGTCCAGCCTGGTCGCGCCGACGATAGAACAGAACTATTCTTGCCGCCGCTCCTATAGTTTCTGCCTATGACCGTCTCGCCGGACGCCCTCGCCGCGTTCGTGGTGTTCGCCGACCATCTCAACTTCACGCGCGCCGCGGCGCAGCTGCGGATCTCGCAACCCGCCCTGCACGTGAAGATCGGCAAGCTGGCGCGTGCGCTGGGGCGGCCGCTGTATCACCGCGCCGGCCGGCGGCTCGCGCTCACGCCGGACGGTGAGGCGGTGGCGCGGTTCGCCCGCGTGCACGACGAGCGGCTCGCGCAGTTCCTCGCCGAGTTCGCCGGCGACACGCCGCGGCGGCCGGTCGTGCTCGCCGCCGGTCAGGGCGCCTACCTGTACCTGCTGGGCGACACGATCCGGGCCGTCCTCGCCGACGGGCCGACCCGGCTCCGCCTGATCAACTGCGACCACCGGCAGATGCTCGCCGCCGTGCGCACCGGCCTGGCGCACGTCGGGGTGAGCGTCCTGGACGTCGTGCCGGAGGACCTGACGGTCGCCGAGCTGGCGACCTTCCCGCAGATGCTGTTCGTGCCCGAAGGGCACCGGCTGGCCCGTCGGGGCACGGTCGCGCTGCGCGATCTGGAGGGCGCGGCGCTGGTCGTACCGCCGCAGCACCGGCCGCATCGGGTGCTGCTGGAGCAGGCGTTGCGGGCCGCCGGGACCGACTGGACGGTCGCCGTGGAGGCGGAGGGGTGGCCGCTGATCGCGCAGTTCGTCGCGCTCGGCGTGGGGCTGGCGGTGGTCAACGGCTGCGTGCCGCCGCCGGTGGGGGTGGTCGCCAGGCCCGTCGCGGACCTGCCGCCGATCACCTACCACGTGGTGCATCAGCCGGCCGCGACGGACGATCCGCGGGTGGCGGACCTGCTGGAGCGAATCCTGTAATTTTCACGATTCCGAATTCCTGCAACAAACCTGCACATCAGAACCCTTGTCGTGGAGGAAAGCGCTTTCCTAGTATCGGGTTCCGTCGATGCTGAGCGGCGCCGCCCCGCCCTCGCACTTTTTAACGGAGGTTTCGCATGACTCCCCAAGGAACCCACCGCCGACCGCGGCTCGCGCTGCGGGCCGGTGTGGCCGCGGCCGCCACCGCACTCGCCGGCACCGCGATCGGCGTGGCCCTCTCGGCACCTGAGGCCGCCGCGGCCACCGGTGGCGTCACCGGCTACGCGACCCAGAACGGCGGGACCACCGGCGGTGCGGGCGGGCAGACGGTCCGGGCCACCACCGGCACCGCCATCCACACCGCCCTGTGCAACCGGGCCAGCAGCAGCACCCCGATCATCATCCAGGTCGAGGGCACGATCAACCACGGCAACACGACCAAGGTCTCCGGCAGCAGCTGCAACACCGCCGCCGACAAGATCGAGCTCAAGGAGATCAGCAACGTCACGATCATCGGGGTCGGCGGCGGCGCGGTCTTCGACCAGCTCGGCATCCACATCCGCGACTCGAGCAACATCATCATCCAGAACG
Organism: Dactylosporangium sp. NPDC005555; assembly: GCF_040605635.1. Taxonomy (NCBI): domain Bacteria; kingdom Bacillati; phylum Actinomycetota; class Actinomycetes; order Micromonosporales; family Micromonosporaceae; genus Dactylosporangium; species Dactylosporangium sp. NPDC005555. The sequence continues at coordinate 84,241 of NZ_JBEXDG010000025.1, read as the reverse complement.
TGACGGTCAAGAACGTGAAGAAGTCCGGCTCACCCACGTCGAACGGCGGCGACGCCATCGGCATGGAGAGCACCGTGCGCAACGTCTGGGTCGACCACGTGTCACTCGAGGCGTCGGGCGGCGAGTCCGCGGGCTACGACGGCCTGTTCGACCTGAAGGACGACGTGCAGTACGTGACGCTGTCCTACAGCACGCTGAAGAACTCCGGGCGTGGCGGGCTGATCGGCTCCAGCGAGACCGACCGCGGCAACAGCTTCATCACCTTCCACCACAACGGCTACTCGAACCTGGACTCCCGCACGCCGCTGCTGCGCGGCGGCATCGCGCACATCTACAACAACTCCTACGTGACCCTCAACGAGTCCGGCATCAACTCCCGGGCGGGCGCCCGCGCGCGGGTCGACAACAACTACTTCAAGAACTCCAAGGACGTGCTCGGCACGTTCTACACCAGCGAGGCCGGCTACTGGCAGGTCAGCGGCAACATCTTCGACAACGTGACCTGGTCGGCCAAGGGCACCGACAACAACCCCGCGGGCCCGAACCCGACGTCGAACACCAGCGTCAGCATCCCGTACAGCTTCGCCCTCGACCCGGCCAGCTGCGTCCCCGACGTGGTGAGCCGCACCGCCGGCGCCAACAAGGGCCTGCAGGTCTCCAACGGCAGCTGCACCCCCACCAGCCCGACCGGCGGCCCCACCTCCGCCGGTCCGACCTCGCCGCGTCCGTCGTCCGCCTCGCCGACGCCGTCGTCTCCCGGCCCGACGCAGGGCGGCACCAACCTCAGCATCGGCGCCGGCTCCGACGGCTCCAGCAAGGGCGGCGGCACCAGCTACGGCGACGTCCGCGACGGCAACATGAGCACCTTCTGGTCACCGGACGGCACCACCGGCTCCATCTCCATCAAGTGGAGCGCCGCCACCGCGATCTCCCGCGTCAACATCCGTGAGGCGTCCGGCTCCACCGGCGTCATCCGCAACTGGCGCCTCCTCAACGGCGACACCGGCTCGGTCCTCGCCTCCGGCACCGGCGCGGGCGTCATCACCTTCACCCGCACCTCGATGAAGAAGGTGACCTTCGAGATCACCAGCGCCACCGGCACCCCGAAGGTCGCCGAGTTCGAGACCTACGCCTAGTTTCCTGACGGGGGCCGGACATCCGGCCCCCGTCCTGGACCGGCCTTCCGGCCGTCTGTGCCGACGAGAACGGCACCGTCGACCTCCACCCGGGGACCTGCGGCCCGCACGAGGCCCACGTCGTGGCGTCCCCGCTGCAGCTCAACCGCCGGCCCCGCCGCGACGCGCGTGCCGGGGGCCGGCGCCCCGCACCGCGGCGGCCGCCCCGGCCGCGACGAAGAGCAGCGGCATCGCCGCGAGCCAGAAGCCGTTGAACGGATGGTCGGGCCAGACCTTGGTCGCCTGCCCGGAGCTCACCCGCCCCCGGCCGTAGCCCCGCCGGTTCCTGTTGGTCCCTTCGAGCTCGACGCCGGCGATGAACGTGCCGTCGTCACCGGTGAAATCACCGCGGCAGACATCGCCGTAGCTCCCGCAGCGCACGTTGTCGATCCGCCCTGCGATCCCGCGGGACGCTCGCATCCCCTCGATCTCGTGCGGCACGAGCCTGACGACGAACAGCACGCCGACGCCCACCACCAGTGCGCCCACCAGCACGATCAGTGACCACATGGCACCCACGTCGGCCCACGTGTCGGACCGCCCGTGCCTCGCCATGCCACCATGATCCGGCATCGTCCGCGCGGAGCAAGGCTCGTAAGGTGGTGGCATGCCTGGAACCGTGCCGCGCCCCAGTCTGCAGGAGCTGCTCGCCGAGGCGCGGCCCGGCGTGCTGCTGTTCAGCCTGACGCCGCCGCGGCGCAGCGAGACCGAGGAGCGGGTCAAGGAGATCGCCGCGGTCACCCTGGACCGGCTCGCCGGGCTCGACCTCGACGGCCTCATCCTGTACGACATCGACGACGAGTCCGACCGTAACCCTGACGCGCGGCCGTTTCCCTACCTGCCGACGATCGACCCGGCCCGCTATCACGCGGAGCATCTCGGGGCGTGGGACCGGCCGGCGGTCATCTACCGGTGCGTCGGCAAGTATCACGAGGACGACCTCGCCGACTGGCTGCGAAGCGCCGACCCGCGCCGGGTCCTCGGCGTCTTCGTCGGCGCGTCCTCGGGCGACAAGTCGGTGCGCACCGACATGCGTCGCGCCCACGCGGTCCGGCAGGAGGTCCGCCCCGACCTGCCGCTCGGCGCCGTCGTCATCGGCGAGCGCCACGCCCGCGGCGGCGACGAGCACCTGCGCATGCTGGCCAAGCAGGAACGCGGTTGCACGTTCTTCGTCTCGCAGGTGGTGTACCACGTCGACGAGACCAAGAACCTGATCTCCGACTATTTCTACGAGTGCCGGGAGCGTGGCATCCCGCCGCGCACGGTCGTCTTCACGCTGTCCCTGTGCGGCTCGCTGAAAACGCTGGAGTTCGTCCGGTGGCTCGGCGTCGACGTGCCACGCTGGCTGGAGAACTCGATCCGCTTCGCAGGCGACCCGCTCGCCGAGTCCTACCGCCAGGCGATGAGGATCGCCAGGGACCTCGCCGACTTCTGCGAGCACCTCGGCATGCCGTTCGGCTTCAACGTCGAGAGCGTCTCCATCCGCCGTGCCGAGATCGACGCCACGATCCACCTGGCGTCCGACGTCGCCGCCCTGCTGCGCGACGCCCGGTGACCGACGAACGACACCCAGCCCCGACAACCGACGAGCACCGCCCCACCCCGCTGATCGAAGAGCGGCACCTCGACCCGGCGACCGGCGAGCAGCGGCTGGCCGGTGGGTTCGACGGTGGTGCGGTGCGGGTCGGCGACACCGTCCGGCGCGCCGCTGGGGTGTGGACGCCGGCGGTACACCTGCTGCTGCGGCATCTCCAGGACGCCGGCTTCGACCGGGCGCCGCGCGCGCTCGGCATCGACCACCAGGGCCGGGAGGTGCTGTCGTTCCTGCCGGGCGAGGTCGTCGGCGCGGCGCGGCCGTGGCCGGCGTGGGTGCACAGCGACGACGCGCTGCGGCAGGTCGCCGGATGGTTGCGCGACTTCCACCGCGCCGCCGCGTCGTTCGTCCCGCCGGCGGACGCCGTCTGGCGCGACGGCTCCACCTGGCGGCCGGGCCTCATCATCGGGCACAACGACGCCGCACCCTACAACGCGGCCTGGGCCGGTGGGCGGCTCACCGGGTTCTTCGACTGGGACTTCGCCGCGCCCGCCACCGCCGAGGACGACCTGGCGTCGGCGGCGTTCGCCTGGGTGCCGCTACACGCCAGGCACGTCGTGACGGCGGAGGGATTCACGGCGTTCGCCGACCGGCCGCGGCGCCTGCGCCTGTTCCTGGACGCCTACGGCCACCCCGGCCCCGCCGGCGACTTCGTCGCGGTCGTCCGCCGCCGGGTCCTCGCCAACGTCGACACCATGCGGCGCGCCGCGGCGGCCGGCGACCCCACGTTCGCGCGGATGGTGGGGCACGGGCTCGACGCGACGCTGCGGACGGCCGCCGACGAACTCGCCGGTTCCACCGATTTCGCCGCCTGAGCTCACACGGCCAGGAGCCGGTCGAGCAGGTGGTGATACTGCAACACGGTGTCGCGCATGCCCTCGGTGCTGTCCGACGACCTGGCGCCGGTGCGCTCGAGCTGCTCCTCGCGGTCGTGGACGCTGTCGGACAGCGACCGCATCGCGTCGTCGACCAGCTGCCGGGCCTCGGTGACGCTGCCGCGTGGGTCCTCCACGAAGTGCGTCTGCACGTCGTGCCAGCGGTGCCGGAACTCATCGGCCTTCCCGCTGTCCCAGATGCTCAGATCCCGGATGCCTGACACCTCCTGCCCCTGCCCGCGCGGCTGCTGGATGCTCTCGTCCCTCTGGGCCGCGATGTCTCTCGCGTCCCCGCTCGTGGACCCGCGGGCGTCCTCACCAGTGATGTCGCCCGTGTATCCACGGACGTCCTCACCAGTGGTGCCGCCCCTGTCCCCGCGGGCATCCCCGCGGGTGGTGTCGCCCTGGTAGCCACGAGCCTCGCCGCCGGTCCTGTCGTCGCCCGTGTATCCACGGGTGTCGGCGGTGTCGCTTGCAGCGCCGCGGGTGTCGCCAGTGGACTCACTGGTGGTGCCGCGACGCTCGCCGCCGCCGGTGGTGTCGCTCTGGTAGTCACGGGCCTCGTTGCCGGGGGCGGTCTGCGGCGTCTGGGACGCCTCGCGCGCCTGCTGCCGTCGCCGCTGGACTGCGGCCGGGTCGATCGGGCTGTCGTCACGCATCACGATCGCCTTCCTGTTGATCCTTGAGTGCCCCTGTCTCAGCCGTGCCGGGGGATCGGCCGGCCGCCGCCCGACGAGTCGCCGAGCAGATCGGCGAACAGCGAGCGGTAGTGCATCAGCGCCTGACGGAGCTGCTCCGTCGACGCCTGCCCGCGCTCGTTCACCTTGTTGATCTCGTGCGCGTCGCGGTAGTGGCCGAGGGTCTCGGCGTGGTCGACGCTGAGGTCCTGCACCTGCTCGTCGAAATCCCCGGTCGGATACCCGCGCTCGTGCATCACCTTGGTCACGAGCTCGTCGGCCTCTCGGGTCGCGGCCTCCGGCTCCTCCACGAAGTGCGCCTGCATGCGCTCCCACTGCTCGGAATACCGCTGACGCTGCTGCGGATCGAGCTCCTTGAGCTGCAGGTCGGCGTGGCGCCGCTCCCGCTGCTGCAGGTCGCGCTCGGCCGCCCGGCGGTTCGGCTGCTCGCCGACGGCACGGTCATATTCGGGTCCGAACCGTTGCTGGAGCGCCGCGGTGCGGCGGTGCCGCCCGACCGCGGTCGCCACGACGGCGATGACGATCAAGACGAGGACGATGACGGCGAAAAGGGCTGCGGTTGAGGACATCACTGATCCTTCCGAAGGAGCCACGCCCGACGCTACTGCGCCACGGAAGCGACGACCTCACCCTTTTGACCCTGGCCGAAAGACGGGTGTGGGCGCGGCGCGGCCGGGTAGACGCGCGGCATGAGCACTCGACAGCAGACCAGATCCGACGCGTGGCGGTCGGCGGTCACCGTGGTCCAGGAGGCCCACGCGCCCGCCGCTCCCGCCGGCGCGCACGCCATGACGGTCGTCGTGGAGTACCCGCCCGGGGATCCCGGCGCTCCCCCGCACCGGCACGCCGGACCCGCGTTCGGATACGTCCTCGAGGGCGAGATGGTGTTCGAGCTCGAAGGCGAGCCGCCGCGCGTCCTCAGGGCCGGCGACGCGTTCTGGGAGCCGGGCGGCGACGTCATCCACTACCAGGACGGCAACCACCGTCACGACGTCCCGGTGCGCTTCCTCGTCACCATGTTCTGCGCGCCGGGGCAGCCGATGCTCACCCTCGTCGACGACGAGGAACTCGCCCACCGCGCGGACCGTCGCGCCTGACTCGGGAAGGCAGGAACATCATGCATATCGCCGTCATCGGCGGGACCGGGCTCATCGGCTCGCAGGTCGTCGACATCCTCACCACGCGCGGCCACCGCGCCGTGCCGCACTCCAAGGCGACCGGTCTCGACCTGCTCACCGGCAGCGGCGTCACCGAAGGCCTGCGCGGCGCCGACGTCGTGGTCAACCTGATCAGCTCGCCGACGTTCGACGAAGCGTCGCCCGCGTTCTTCCGCACCACCACGGACAACCTGCTGATGGGCGCCGTCGCCGCGGACGTCGGCCACGCGGTCATCCTGTCCATCGTGGGCGTCGACCGGATGCCGAACATCCCCTACTACCGGGCGAGGGCGCTGCAGGAGGACATCCTCAAAGCGGGCCCGGTGCCGTACTCGATCGTCCGCGCCACGCAGTTCTTCGAGTTCGTCGACACGGTGCTGTCGTGGACCAGCGACGACCGCACCGTGCGGCTGCCGACGACCCCGATCCGGCCGATCGCCGCCGCCGACGTGGCCAGGGCCGTCGCAGACGTCAGCATGGCCGCCCCGCTGCGCGGCACCGTCGAGGTGGCCGGACCCGACGTGTTCACGCTCGACGAGCTGGGGCGGATCGCGCTCGCCGCGCACCACGACGACCGGACCGTCGTCGTCGACCCGGACGCGGGCCTGTTCGCCGCCGTGCCGGGCGACGCGCTGCTCCCCCGGCCGGGCGCCGTCATCGCACCCACCAGGTTCCAGGACTGGTCGGCCCGCGTCGGCGTCCGCTGAGACCACGGCAAGGCGGCCAGGCTCCACCGGAGGCACACCATCGCCTGCGAGAATCCACGTCGTGGAGGGCACGACCAGCTCGGCGGGTGAGCCGGCGACCATCGGGGACCGGTTCGTGGCGCGGCTCATCGACACGGGGGTGCTCGCCGGGGCGGTGCTCGTGCTCGTCCTCGCGCTGCAACTGGTCGGCGGGGGCAGCCCGGCGGCGGTGATCCTGGCGTTGCCGGCGGTCGCTGTCCTGTGCGGCTACGAGTTCTTCATGATCGGCGCGTACGGCGAAACCTTCGGCAAGCGCGCCATGAAGCTGCGCGTGGTGCGCGAGGACGGCGACGCGGCCGGGTGGGGTGCCGCGTTCGGGCGGGCGTTCATCCCGGCCGTCGCCGGCTGCCTGTCGTGCGGGATCGGCGGGTTCCTGTGCTACCTGTCGCCGGTGTTCGACGCGGGGCCGTGGAAGCGCGGCTGGCACGACACGGCCGCCTCCACCGTGGTGGTGTCCACCCGCTGAAGATGGTGCGGCGCAACGGGATCCGCGCAGTACGGTGGGAGCTCCCTCTGACAGGCGGTGAAAGCCGATGGACAGGATCTGGGACCGGCGGCGCACCGGGAAGCGGGCCCGCCTCGCCGCCGCCGCGGCGCACACCGGCGGCAAACTGATCCACCCGGAAGCGCTGCGCCGGGTCCTGGAGGCCGTCATCCACCCGGGCGACACGGTGGCCCTGGAAGGCGACAACCAGAAGCAGGCGGACTTCCTGTCCCGCACCCTCGCGGACTGCGACCCGGGGCGGCTGCACGACCTGCACATGCTGATCGGGTCGGTCTCCCGCGCCGAGCACCTCGACCTGTTCGAGCGGGGTCTCGCGTCGAGACTGGATCTGGCGTACGCCGGGCCGCAGAGCGTCCGGATGGCGCAGCTGGTCGCGGACGGCACGGTCACGGTCGGCGCGATCCACACCTACGTCGAGCTGTACGCGCGCATGCTCGTCGACCTGAAGCCGGACGTCGCGCTGCTGTGCGCGTCCGCGGCCGACGAGCACGGCAACCTCTACACGGGAGCGAACACCGAGGACACGCCGACGATCGCGGAGGCGACCGCCTTCCACGACGGCGTGGTCGTCGTCCAGGCCGACGAGATCGTCGCGGCGGGAGCGCTGCCACGGGTCGACATCCCCGGCGACTGGGTCGACCTGGTCGTGCGGGCGGACCGGCCGTTCTTCCTCGAGCCGCTGTTCACCCGCGACCCGAGGGCGATCGGGCCGGTGCAGATCCTGCAGGCGATGATCGCCCTGCGTGGCGTCTACGAGCGGCATCAGGTGGTGTCGCTCAACCACGGCGTCGGGTTCAGCACCGCCGCGATCGAGCTGATCCTCCCCACGTACGGTGAGAGCCTCGGCCTCAAAGGCAGCATCTGCCGGAACTGGGCGCTGAACCCGCACCCGACGCTCATCCCGGCGATCGAGTCCGGATGGGTGGAGTCGGTGCACTCCTTCGGCGGCGAGTCCGGCATGAACCGCTACGTGGCGGCGCGGCCGGACGTGTTCTTCACCGGCGCCGACGGGTCGCTGCGCTCCAACCGGGTGCTGTGCCAGCTCGCCGGGCAGTACGCGATCGACATGTTCATCGGCTCGACGCTGCAGATGGACGCGCGCGCGAACTCCTCGACGGTCACCGAAGGACGGCTGTCCGGGTTCGGCGGCGCGCCGAACATGGGGCACGACCCGCACGGCCGCCGGCACGCGACGCCCGCCTGGCTGGACCTGCGCCACGGCGACGGCGCCGACCTGCGCGGCCGCAAGCTCGTCGTGCAGATCGCGGAGACGTTCCAGGGAAGCGGCACGCCGACGTTCGTGGAGTCCCTCGACGCCGTCCAGGTCGGCCGGGACGCTGGCATGCCGGTCCCGCCGGTGATGATCTACGGCGACGACGTCAGTCACGTCGTCACCGAGGAGGGCGTCGCCTACCTGTACAAGGCGGCGTCGCTGGAGGACCGCAAACAGGCCCTGGCCGCGGTCGCCGGCGTGACCCCGCTCGGCCGCGGCGCCGAACCGGGCGAGGTGGAGCGCCTGCGCCGCGACGGGCTCGTCGCGCTCGTCCAGGACCTGAAGGTCGACCCGTCGCTGGCGACCCGGGAGCTGCTCGCCGCCCGCAGCATCGGCGACCTCGTCGCGTGGTCCGGCGGCCTGTACGAGCCGCCGGCCCGCTTCCGGAACTGGTGAACCCCACCATGGCCGTCGAGGCTCGCGGTGTCGTCGCCGCCGGGCCGGACCCACTGGGCCGGCTCGCGTGCCGCGCCCTGCGTGAGGAGGCGCTGCTGACCCCGAAGCCCGGTCTCGTCGACCGGCGCGGCGGCGGCGCGCACCGCGACATGACCCTGCCGATGCTCCTCGCGTCCGCCGAGGCGCTCGCCGGGCCGGTCACCGCGTGCGCCGCCGCGGCCGTGGCGCTGCCGCTCGGCCCGGACCTGCGCGCCGAACTCGGCGTGATCGGCCGGGACGGCGAGCGGCGGATGCTCGACACGACCGGCGGCGTCAACACCCACCGCGGCGCGCTCTGGGCGCTCGGCCTCCTCGCCGCGGGGCTCGCCGCCACCGGCACGATCGCCGGGGCCTCCACGTTCGCGGCGACGCTCGCCGCGATCGACGACCCGGCCGCGAGCCGGCCGCCGCCGGACGGCGCGCCCGGCGCCGCGGCCGGTGGGCGGCCGCCGTCGCACGGGGACGAGGCCAGGCGGCGGTTCGGGGCGGCCGGGGCGGTCGGCGAGGCCCGCCGGGGCTTTCCGCACGCGGTCCGGGTGGCGTTGCCGGCGCTGTGGGCGGCCCGGTCGGCGGGCCTCGACGAGGCGACCGCCCGCCGGGACGCGCTCCTCGCCTCCATGAGCCGGCTCGAGGACACGTGCCTGCTGCACCGGGGCGGGCCGGCGGGGCTCCGGGCGGTGCGTGACGGCGCCGCGGCGGTGCTGTCCGCCGGCGGGACCGGGACCGGCGCCGGCGCGACCGCACTCGACCGGCTCGACCGGCACTGCCGGCTGGCAGGACTGTCCCCCGGCGGCAGCGGCGATGTGCTGGCGGCCGCGCTGTTCATGGACGCGGCGCGGCACCACCGAGCGGAAGGGCGTCGCTGACATGCGGACCCTGCATTTCACGTTTCCGGCGACGCTACGAGCCGAGCGCCGCGTCCACGTCGGGGTCGTCGGCTCCGGCGATCTCGAGGTCCTGTTCGAACCCGCCGCCGGGGGCACCGCGACCGTCCGGGTCCGCACGAGCGTGGACGGGTTCGACGAGGTGTGGCGGTGCGCGCTGCAGCGGTTCTTCGCGCGTATGCCGGTGCAGGGCTCCTGGGAGCTCAACGACGCGGGCGCGACACCGGCGCTCGTCACGCTGCGCCTGCACCAGGCGGCGGCACAAGCGGGCGGGGAGGCATCATGAGCGAGACGACCGCGCAGGCGCTCGGCGCGACCGGCGAGCGGGGCGTCGACTGGCGGCGGGTGCTGCACCGGCGCGGCTTCCTGGAGCTCGACGCCCTCGCCCGTGCGGAAGCGCTCGCCGACGACGGCAGCCTCCGCGTGCTGTGCGGCCCGTTCCGCCGCATCGAGTCGCCGTGGCTGGCACCGCAGGACGTGACACCGCAGTCCGACGACGGGGTGGTCGTCGCTCGCGGAACCGTCGGCGGCGCGCCGACCGTCGTCGTCTCGATCGAGCAGGCGTTCCAGGGCGGCGGCGTCGGCGAGGTCTCCGGCGCGAAGATCGCCCAGGCGCTGCGCCTCGCCGCCGCCGACGGCCGCGCCGGCACCCCCGTGGCCGCGGTGCTGATGCTGGAGACCGGCGGGGTCCGCCTGCAGGAGGCGAACCTCGGCCTCAACGCGGTCGCCGAGATCTGCGCCGCCCTGCTCGAGCTGCGCCCCCTCGCACCGGTCGTCGGCGTCGTCGCCGGGCCGGTCGGCTCGTTCGGCGGGCTCAGCATCGCCACCGGCCTGTGCACCCGCGTCATCGTCACCCCGGAGGCCCGGATCGGGCTCAACGGGCCCGCCGTCATCGAGCAGGAGGCCGGGGTCGAGGAGTTCGACGCCGGCGACCACGACCTGATCTGGGCCGTCGACGGCGGGGAGCAGCGCCGCCGGACCGGCCTCGCCGACGCGCTCGTCGTCGACGACGCGGACGCCCTGCGCGACGCGGTCCGCGAGGCGGTGGCCGCCGGGGTCGCCAGGCCCGGCGCGCATCGCAGCGAACGCCTGGACGTCCTGGACGCCCGCCTCGTCACGATCGACCCGGCCGCCCCACCCGACCCGGCGCGGCTGCCGGAGCTGTGGGGCGACACGTATGACGTGCCGCCCGGCTCCGGAGCGCACGACCCCCCGCGCCCCGGGGACGCCGGCGCGGGTGGCGCCGGCCCGCCGCGGCACGGCGGCACCCGCACGTCGATGCGGCCCGGCAAGCGGGGCACGACCTGGATCACCGCGCTCGCCGGGACGGCACCACAGGCCGTGATCCCGTCGGTGCTGCGCGCCGACACCGGGGACGCCACCTGGCTCGCCGTGGTCCCCGACCCCGGCAATCCGTACTACCGGGCCAGGCAGGGGCAGGTCGGCGTCACCGAGTGCGCGGCCTTGGCACGGACGCTGCGGGCCGTCATCGAGCAGGACGCCGGACGCGACGTGCGGCGGGCGATCGTCGCGGTCGTGGACCTGCCCAGCCAGGCGTACGGGCGGATCGAGGAGATGGCCGGGCTGTACCAGGCGATCGCGGCCGCCGTGGACGCCGCCGACGCCGCCCGGGTCGCCGGGCATCCCCTGGTGACCCTCGTCGTCGGGCGGGCGCTGTCCGGCGGGTTCCTCGCGCACGGCCTGCAGGCGGCGCAGATCCTCGCCCTCGACGCACCCGGCGTCGAGATCCACGCCATGCACCGGGAGGCCGCAGCGAAGATCACCCGGCGGACCGTCGACCAGCTCGACGTCCTCGCCCGCACGATCCCGCCGCTGTCGTACGACGTCCGCGACTGGGCGACCCTCGGCTTCTGCGACGGCCTGCTGAGCGTCACCGACGCCGACAACCCCACCGTCGAGGACGTCGACGCCGTCGCCGCGGCGGTCCGCGACGCCGCCGGCCGGGCCAGGTCCGGCCCGTCCGACCTGTCCAACCGGCTCGGCTCCGCGCAGGCGGAGCGGGTCCGCGCCGCGTCCAGGGCGGTCCGCGACACCCTCGCCGCACAGTGGCAGGAGCAGCGATGACCGCCCGGACGCACGACCTGCTGCGGCTCACCGACCCCGCCGCCGTGGTCCCTGCCGCCGCACCGCCGTGGGTCGCCGAAGCGCTCGAAGCCGTGCCATGGGTGGTCGTACGCCGCGGCGCCGCGCCGAACGGGCACCTGGCCGTCGGTGTCCGCGGACCGGAACGGCATCAGCGGCACGCCGCGTGGGTCCGTGCGGGGGACGTGCGCTGCGTCGTCCGGCCGGAGCAGCTGCGGCCGCCCGACGACCCGGGACGGGACCGCACACCCGCCCTCGCCGCACTCCGCGCGATCGGCCCGGTCCTCGACGGGTCCGGCCCCGCCTGGTCTCCCACCGGCGGCAACGGCCTAGACCTGAATCCGACCGGCGGCAACGGCCTCGACCTGAACGCCACCGGTGGTACCGGCCACGACCTGAACGCCAGCGGGAGTGCCGGGCCCGGCTGGGGGCCTACCGGCAGCGCCGGGTTCGAGCTCGCCACCGGCCACCCCACCACGACGGACGCCAGCGACCTCGACGTCATCATCCGCCGTGACACCATCCCGACCGCGGTGTGGGCCGCCGAACTGCGGGACCGGCTGCCGGCCGGCGTCGACTGCCTGATCGAGACGCCCGCCGGGGGTGTCGCTCTCGCCGAGCTCGCCGCCGGTCCTGCCACGGTGGCGTTGCGCACCGGCGACGGTCCCCGCCTGGTGCGCGCGCCATGAGCATCGCGCTGCTGTTCCCGGGGCAGGGCGCTGCGCAGCCGGGCATGCTGCGGCGCCTGCCGGACACGCCTGCCGCGGCTCGTACCCGCGACGAGGCGGCAGCCGTCATGGCCGTCCCCGACACGGCCGGCGCGCTGCGGTCGACCACGAACGCCCAGCTCGCACTCCTGGTCGCCGGGGTCGCCACCGCGCGGGCGCTCGTCGACGACCATCGTCTGCCGGTCGAGGCGGTCGCCGGGCACTCCGCCGGGGCGTTCGGCGCCGCGGTCCTCGCCGGTGTCCTGGATCTCGGCAGCGCGATGCGGGCCCTCCGGGTCCGCGGCGACGGCATGGAACGCGCCTGCGCCGGCGGCACGTGGGGGATGGCGGCAGTGCTGGGACTCGGCCGGGCCGCCGTGCAACGGATCGTCGACGACGCGTCCGCCGCGGCGGGTCCACTGTGGATCGCGAACGTCAACGGCGCCGACCAGATCGTCGTCAGCGGCACGCGGGCGGCGCTGCACGCGTTGCGCGAGCGCGCCGCGGCGGCGGGGGCCCGCGACGTCACCGCCCTGGACGTCGCGGTCGCGTCGCACGGGCCGCTGCAGGCCGGCACGGCACGCGCCGTCGCCGATGACCTCGCGCGAACGCCGCACGGCGAGCAGCGGCGCGCGTACTTCGCCGGCACCACCGGCCGTCGGATCGCCGCCGACACCGGCGCGGTCCTCGACGACCTCGCCGGGTCCGTCATGCTCCCGGTCCGCTGGCTCGACGTCCTGCGGCTCATGCCCGAGACGGGGACGACGGCCACCGTCCAGGTGCCGCCCGGCCGGGTCCTGACCGTCCTCGCCGACCGCGCGTGTCCACAAGCGACCAACCTGGCGGTCGACGACCTCGGCGTCGCCGCCACCGTGCACCGGCTCCGTCATGGCTCCCCGCTCGCAGGAGGTACGTGATGAAGACCCTCGCTTCGCTCGCGACGCTGATGGCCCTGCTGAGCCTCGGCCTCTCCGCCGGACCGCTGGCCGCGCCGGCTCCCGTGAAGGCATGCGCCGCCAAACCCGTCGTCGTGCTCGTCCACGGCGCCTGGGCCGGCACATCCAGTTGGACCGGGGTGCTCGAACGGCTCCAGCAGCAAGGGTACGTGGTGCGCGCCTACGCCAACCCGCTGCGCGGCCTCACCGGCGACGCCGCGGACCTGGCCGCGTTCCTCAAAACCCTCGACGGCCCGATCGTGCTGGTCGGGCACTCCTACGGCGGGTCGGTCATCACCAACGCCGCCGCGAACGACCCCGACGTCAAGCAACTCGTCTACGTCGACGCCGCCGCACCCGCCGTCGGCGAGAACACCGGGCAGCTCAGCGGCCGGACCTCCGCGCTCGGCGCGGACCCGGCGACGCTCTACGACCAGGTGCCCAACGGCGTCGATCCCGAGCTGTACCTGAAGAAGGCCGTGTTCCTCAAGTCGTTCGGGCCCGACCTTCCGGGGCCCGTCGCCGGCGGCCTGTGGGCGGGTCAGCGGCCCGCGGCGAAGAGCGCGTTCACCACCCCCTCGAAGGCGGCGGCGTGGAGGACGATCCCGTCGTGGTACGTCATCGGCACCGCCGACAGGATCATCACGCCGGAGTCGCAGCGGGCGATGGCGAGCCGCGCCCACGCCAAGGTCCTCGACGTGCCGGGCGGCTCGCACCTGACGCTCATCTCGCAGCCGCAGCCCGTCGCCGACCAGATCCTGGCCGCCGCGGAGGCGACCTGCCCGCCGTCGTGACGCACCCGCAACGGCACCGACGAGCGCTTCCAGGTCGCCGACACCACCGGGTACGACACGATCACCGCCGTCGAGCGCGGCGCCGACGACCGGACGGTGAAGGTGACGTTCATGGCGCCATACGCGGACTGGCAGGCGCTGTTCGACCCACTGCTGCCCGGCGCCGCGCTGGACACGCCGGAGGAGTTCAACACCGGCTGGATCGAGAAGATCCCGGTGTGGGGCGGCCCTTGGAAGCTCGGCACCGCCGACAAGACCGCGCAGACGATCACCGTGGTCCCGAACGAGGCGTACTGGGGAACGAAACCGCTGCTGGACTCCATCGTGTTCCGCGCGCTGGACGCCACGGCGATCACCGAGGCGTACCTCAACAACGAGATCGACCAGGCGCCCGGCCGGGACCCGGACGCGTACCGCCGCGTCTCCGGCGCCGCGAACACCGTCATCCGTACCGGCGGACGCTGGGACGAGACGCAGCTGACGGTCGGCCGCAACGGCCCCCTCGCCGACGAGCGGGTCCGTCAGGCCGTCGCCAACGCGATCGACCGCACCGCCCTGGCGGCGGCCCAGTCGGCGGGGCTACCGTTCAAGGTCAACACGATCGGCAGCCACTTCTTCATGCCGAGCCAGGACGGGTACCGCGACAACAGCGGCGAGACCGGCGGCTTCAACGTCGCGAGGGCGAAGCAGCAGCTGGACCAGGCCGGGTGGGCCTCGGCGGCGGACGGCAGGACCCGGACGAAGGCCGGCGCGGCGCTCAAGCTCGTCTTCGTCGTCAACTCCCGCGGCAGCACCGACCTGCCGCAGCTGATCCAGAACATGCTCGCCCAGGTCGGCGTCGAGGTCGAGCTGCGCAAGGTGCCCAGCAACGACTTCTTCGCCAAGTACGTGAACATCGGCGCGTTCGACCTGACGTACTTCCGGCAGGTCGACAACATCTACCCGTCGCTGCTGTTCCCGGTGTACCGCAGCGACGGTGAGCAGAACTACGGCAAGGTCGGCGCGCCGGAGATCGACAAGCTGCTCGACCGGGCCGGCGCCGAGACGGACCGGGCCAAGGCCGTCGAGCTGCTCAACCAGGCCGACGTGCTGCTGTGGAAGGCGGGGCACTCGGTGCCGCTGTTCCAGACGCCGCAGATCTCCGCGGTCCGGCCGGGGCTGGCCAACTTCGGCGCCTTCGGCCTGCGCGGCGACCGCCAGTACGCGGACGTCGGCTGGATCTCGTAACGACCGCTATTGCAGGCCGCCGCGGACGGCCGTGATCCGTTGGGTGTTGAAGCCGAGCCAGTGCATGCGGCCCACGTACCGGGCGTGCTCGACCTTCAGGCACCTGTCCATGATCACGGTCAGTCCGCCGTCCACGGCGATCTGCGCGCCCTCGGCGTTGATCACGCCGAACTGGGTCCACAGCGTCCCTGCCCCGATCGCGACGGCGTCGCGGGCGATGCCGGGCAGCGCGTCCGGCGCCCGGAACACGTTGACGATGTCCACTGGCACCGGCACGTCGGTCAGGCTCGGGTAGCTGGTCTCGCCGAGGATCCGCGGCTCGCGTGGGTTCACCGGGATGACGGTGTAGCCGTGCCGCTTGAGGTAGTAGCCGACGAAGTGGCTGGCCCGCAGCTCGTTGCCGGACAGCCCGACGACGGCGATCGTCTTCGCACCGTGCAGCACGCGCTGGATCGTCAGGGGATCTTGGTACTGTTCCATCAGCCGCCTGCCTTGACGTTGGCGAAGCCCTGCTCGAGGTCCCAGATCAGGTCGTCGACCGACTCGGTGCCGACCGACAGCCGCACCGTGCCGGGCGCGACCCCCGCCGCTGTCAGCTCGGCGTCGCTGAGCTGGCGGTGCGTGGTGCTGGCCGGGTGGATGATGAGGCTCTTCGCGTCGCCGACGTTGGCCAGGTGCGACCACAGCTGCACGCCGCGGATCAGGTCCTGCCCGCCGTCGCGGCCGCCGGCGCACTCGAAGGAGAACACCGCGCCCGCGCCGAGCGGCAGATACTTGTCCACCAGCGGACGGTAGCGGCTGCCCGGCAGCCCCGGATAGGTGACGTTCGACGCGAGCTCGTGCGACTCCAGGAACGCGGCGACCTTGCGGGCGTTGGCGACGTGCCGGTCCATCCGCAGCGACAGCGTCTCCAGGCCCTGCAGGAACAGGAACGCGTTGAACGGCGACAGCGCCGCGCCGAGGTCGCGCAGCGTCTCCGCGCGGAGCTTCATCAGGTATCCGTACGTGCCGAACGTCTCGTGGAACTGCAGCCCGTGATACGCGGGCGACGGGTCCGCGATCACCGGGAAGCGTCCATTGGACCAGTTGAACGTGCCGGCCTCCACGACGACGCCACCGATGCTGGTGCCGTGCCCGCCGATGAACTTCGTCGCCGAGTGGATGACGATGTCGGCGCCCCACTCGATCGGGCGGCACAGGTAGGGCGTGGCGAACGTGTTGTCGACGATCAGCGGCAGGTCGTGCTCGTGCGCGATCCGGGCCAGCGTCTCGATGTCCAGGACATTGCCGGACGGGTTGCCGATCGTCTCGCCGAAGAACGCCTTCGTGTTGTCGCGCACCGCCGCGCGCCACGCGTCGGTGTCGTCCGGGTCGACCCAGGTCACCTCGACGCTCATCTTGCGCAGCAGGTGCTTGAACTGGTTCACGGTGCCGCCGTACAACGCGGACGACGACACCACGTGGTCACCCGGCTGCAGGAGGGTGAACAGCGCCGCCGCCTGTGCCGCGATCCCGCTGGCGAACGCGACCGCGCCGCTGCCGCCCTCGAGGTTGCCGATCCGCTCCTCGAACACCGCGACGGTCGGGTTCATGATGCGGCTGTACGTGTTGCCGTACTCCTGCAGGTTGAAGTACGCCGCGGCGGACTCGGGGTCCTCGAAGACGTAACTGGTCGTCTGGAAGATCGGCACGGCCCGCGCGCCCGTGTTGGGGTCGGGTCGCTGCCCGGCATGCAGCTGCCGGGTCTCGAAGCCGAACTCGCGGGCCTCCTCGGCCCGCAGGGGCTGGTCGGTCACGGTGCCTCTTTCTCGTCCTTGTTCCCGGCGCTGTGCAGGAACGCCTGGATGATCGGCGTCTGGCGGGCCTCTTCCAGCAGGAAGCAGTCATGCCCGTACGGCGCGTCGATCACGTGCAGCTCGGCGGGCTTGCCGCTGTGGTGCAGCGCGTCGTGGATCTCCTGCGACGCCACCGGCGGGTACAGCCAGTCGGAGGTGAAGGCGATCAGCAGGACTTCTGCCTGGACGCCCTCGAGCGCCCGCTGCAGCGACCCGTCGCCGTGCTGCCGGGCCAGGTCGAAGTAGGTCAGGGCGCGGGAGATGTAGAGATACGTGTTGGCGTCGAACCGGCGCACGAACGTCTCGGCCTGGTGCCGCAGGTAGCTCTCCACCTGGAACTCGGCGCCGGTGATCGTGTAGCGGATGTCGCCTGCGGACTGCAGCCGCCGGCCGAACTTGTCGCCCATCGACGCCGCCGACAGGTAGGTGACGTGCCCGACCATCCGGGCCACACCCATCCCGGCGTCGGGTTTCCGGCCGGTGCCGTAGTAGCGGCCGTCCTGCCAGTCGGGGTCGCGCAGGATCGAGTCACGGGCGATCGCATTCCACGACAGGCCCTGCGGGTGCAGCGCGTGCGTGCTGGCGATCACCACGATCGCGTCGACCTGGTCAGGATACGACACCGCCCACTGCAGCGCCTGCATCCCGCCGAGCGAGCCACCGGCGACGGCGGCCAGACGCTCGATGCCGAGCACGTCGAGCAGCGCCCGCTCGGTCCGGACCATGTCAGCGACGGTGATCACGGGGAAGTCGGCGCCATACGGCCGGCCCGTCCCAGGGTCGAGCGACGACGGGCCGGTGGTGCCGCCGCAGCCGCCGAGCAGGTTCGTCGACACGATGAAGTAACGGTCCGTGTCGAACGCCTTGCCCGGCCCGATCATCCCGTCCCACCATCCGAGACCCTTGCCGGCGGAGCCGTCGCGGTCCTCGGCGCCGAAGCCGTCGCGGGTGCTCTCGCGCGGCTTCGCCGACCGCCCGGCGGCGTGCGCGTCGCCGCTGAGCGCGTGGCAGACGAGGATCACGTTGTCCCGCGTGTCGGACATCCGGCCGTACGTCTCATATGCGACACGGACGGGCAGCTCACGGCCGCAGTCGAGCGGGACCGGCGACGGCAGGTCGGCATACTGTGTCTCGACGACGCCGACCGAGCCGGCCGCACGGGTCGAGGCTGAAGTCATGGTGGCGATCATAGCCGTCGCCAGGAAGCCGATGTACTGTCAACCATCCCGATGGGGATTATGGCTGTTTGCTGTTTGAGAGGGGCGTCACCTTCATGACCACGGTTGAGAACGGCGTCAACGTGCAGGCGCTGCTCGATGCGCGCACCGCACTGCAGAGCGCACCCGAGGCCGCGCAGTTCACCTGGCGCGCCACGTCCAAGTGGGACCACGGCGTGCACAGCACCACCCGCGTCCAGCAGTTCTACGGCCTCGGCCAGGAGCAGAGCCACAAGACCGAGTCGGTGTTCGACGCCGACCACCCGGCCGTCTTCGCCGCCGAGGACAACGGCATCACCCCGATCGAATACCTGCTCGTCGGCCTCGCCGGCTGCCTCACCGCCGGTGTGGCGTCCGTCGCGCAGAACCGCGGCATCCAGCTGCGCTCCGTCGACGCCGTCGTCGAGGGCAAGCACGACATCCGCGGCATCCTCGGCGCCGACAGCGACGTCCGCAACGGCTTCAACGACATCAAGGTGACCTTCACCATCGACGCCGACGCGTCGAAGGCGGACATCGAGGCGCTCGTCGCCCAGTCGCAGAAGCGTTCCGCGGTCTTCGACGCGCTCACCAACCCCACCGACGTCACGGTCGAAGTGGCCTGAGGATCCTCTCCCACATGGACGTCACCACCGTCGTCATCGGCGCCGGGCACGCCGGCCTCGCCGCGAGCCACTTCCTGAGCGCGCGGTCGATCGACCACGTCGTGCTGGAGCGCGGCGAGGTCGCCAACTCGTGGCGCCGCGAACGGTGGGACTCCCTGCGCCTGCTCACCCCCAACTGGCAGTCCCGCCTGCCCGGGCACCACTACGAGGGGGACGACCCTGACGGGTACATGACGATGGGCGAAGTGGTCGAGTTCATCGAACGCTTCGCCGCCGTCACCGCCGCCCCCGTCCGGACCTCGTGCGCTGTTACCTCGGTCCGGCGGGTCGACGAGGGCTACGTCATCGAGACGAGCACCGGACCGTTGCGGTGCCGGACCGTCATCATCGCCAGCGGCGCCTGCAACCGGCCGGTGGTGCCCGCGTTCAGCTCGGCGCTGCCGTCGTCCGTCGAGCAGTTCACGCCGTTCGACTACCGGGCGCCGTCGAAGCTGCCCGAGGGCGGCGTCCTGGTCGTCGGGGCGTCGGCGACCGGCGTGCAGCTCGCCGCCGAGCTGCAGCGGTCCGGGCGGCCGGTGACACTGTCCGTCGGGGAGCACACGCGACTGCCCCGCACGTACCGTGGCAAGGACATCCTCTGGTGGATGGCGACGTCCGGCATCTGGGACCAGCGCTACGACGAGATCGACGACCTCACCCGCGCGCGGCGGCTGCCGTCGCCGCAGCTGGCCGGGACGCCGTCGACCCTCGACCTCAACGCGCTCACCGACCTCGGCGTGCAGCTCGTCGGCCGGTGGGCCGCGGTCCGCGACAGCCGGGCGCTGTTCTCCGGCGGGCTGCGCAACGTGTTCGCCCTCGCCGACCTGAAGCTGCAGCGCCTCCTGGAAACCTTCGACGGGGGGTCCCCGGTCACCCCGACGCGGGTCCCGGCCTCCTCGCGGCTGCAGCTCGACCTCGGGTCCGGCGAGATCCGCAGCGTGGTCTGGGCGACCGGCTTCCGGCCGGTGTACGACTGGCTCGACGTGCCCGTCGTCTCAGCCAAAGGGCACCTGGAACACGACGGCGGCGTCCTCGCGAGTCCGGGCCTGTACGCACTGGGCCTGCCGGTGCTGCGCCGCCGCAAGTCGACGTTCATCCACGGCATCGAGGACGACGCCCGCGACATCGTCGACCACCTCTCCGGCCATCTCTCCGGCCACCTGGCCGGTTAGCGGTCCGCCCGCGGATCGACATCGTGGCCGCGGTGTGATCGGATCGGGGCAGCATCGCGTGCCGGTGACGGTCTGCGTCAGGCATGGAGGTGCGGGACCGAAGGGCCGCCATTCCGTGGCAACCCAGCACAGCGACCGGGCGGTCGCGCTCAGCCGGCAGCTCGCCCAGGCACATCAGGATCTGCGCCGGCAGCTCACCACTCTCAAGTCCGACCTCGGCCGCCGCCGTCCCTCCGACGCCGGCGCGCTCACGACGCACTGCATCGCCTTCTGCGCCGCGGTCACCGCGCACCACGAGGGCGAGGACACCGGCATGTTCGCCGAGCTGCTGCGGCTGCGCCCCGACCTCGAGGGCACGATCGCCAAACTCGTCGAGGACCACGGCATGATCTCCTGGATCCTGTCCCGCATCACCGACCTCGCCGCCTCCGCCGCCGGCTCGCAGGGCGCGGCACTCGACGCGATCAGCGCCGAGCTCGACGGCCTCGCCGCGATCATCGAGTCGCACTTCGGGTTCGAGGAACGCGCGATCAGCGCCGCCCTCGACGCCGGCGTCCCCTCCGCCGGCTGGTCCGCCCAGGTCTTCGGCCGTTGACAGGGCCCCGCCGTTTGCCAGCGGTCGAGCCACGGGGTCCACCGCACGCCACGCATCACGTCGTCCGTCCCGCATTGCCGTGGCCGTGCTGCTCGCGGCCGCCGGAGCGGCGTTCGCCGTCGCCCCGTTCGTGGTGGCGGGCACTGGCGTCGCGGTCAGGGCGGCTCGCTGCCGTTGCCGGCCCCGCTCGCCTACGCCTGCGGCTCTCACCTTGTTCTGAACGCCGCCGCGGGCAACCTCCCTGGTAGCCCTGACCGCCTGGGCAGGGCTCCTCGCACCCGTGGTCGCGCCGCCTAGCCCCGGTCCAGTCGGCAGCCTTCGAAGATCTCTTGCAGTATCGAAAGGTTCCGCTGCGCGAAGTCAGCGAGCTCGGGTGCGACGGCCTTGTGCACGAGTCGGCCAGTAGCGACGTCGTGCGCGAAATGATGGAAGGCGTCGACGACGGGCTGGAACCGCAGATCCTCGACGTCGTCTGCGTCAATCAGGCGACGAGCGTGGGCCGCCTGTCCGAAGACACGGATGACGCCGCGCCACGATCGATACCTCGCCTCGACCAGATCGCTGCGCGCGTTGAGGCCCAGAGCTTTGAATGTCATCTCCAAGTACATCCCGTACTCGGCTGCTGGGCGACGGTGACAGATCTTCAGACAGTTTCGCCAAGGTGGCCAGCTCTTCCCTGCTTGCCTCACCACGTATGGCGCGCCGCTCGAGGTCGGTCAGTGTCGTCCGCAATTCGTCGACACGTTCGGAGTACGGTGAGTCCAGGCCGAAGAGCTCGGTCAAAACGGCGTCGTCGCCGCTGCCGTTGACCACGCGACGGAAAAGATCTTGATCTGCGACACGCGGAGCGAAGTCGTCATCCGGCCCTGGAAGCTGGATCAGACCTCCGTCGGAGGCGCTCTGGCAGATGTAAGGGCTGTGACTTGTGACAATGAATTGAATGAACGGAAAGTGCTCCAGGAGCCACGGGCCGATTCGCTTCTGCCAGGAAACATGCAGATGGACATCAATTTCGTCAATCAGGACGACGCCGGAATTCTCGATGACCGGCGCGCCTGATTCACTCCACTCGATCTTCCCGTCGAAACATTCGTTGATCTGGCGGATGATGTCGGTCACGAGGGCCGTGACGGTCCGATAGCCGTCACTCATCTCATCGATCCGCACTGAAGAGCCGGATTCCCTGATGATCCACAGTCCGTCTGGATCCACCCGGTCGACCGAGTGGCCATCCGGAAACAGGCCATCATTGAGTAGCCCGATGACGCGAGCCTCGAGGTCGGCATAACCGGCGCGGCCCGAGCGGGCACGGTAGTTGACCTGCTGCAGCCATTGCACGGTTTCGGCGAGCGAGGCCTCTTCGCGGAACAATGTCGCGAAGCGTGCGGCCGTCCAATCGCCGGCCATGAGACGGGCGACTTCGCCACTTGTGCCTGCCAGCCGTCGGAACGGCCCGTAACCGGCGGCGAACCAGCCAGAAGGCTTTGACGACCAGAGTGAACGCTCGGCCATCTTGCCACCCGTGCGGCGAACGTTCGGGTCGGCTTGAGGACGGGCGCGTGCGCCCTCCGGTTGTTCCCATCTCAAGGGTGCGGCGAAGGCGTCCGCAGGACGTCCGGATCCGAGATTCACTTCGGATGAATCGCGTATGACTTCCGCGTTGACGGTTGCGATTGAAAGCCCGTGGCTGACCCAGTCCCGGTCGCCCTCTGTCAGACTGTTCGCGACTTCCGGCCCCGCCAAGGCAGTGGCAGCGGCTCGGAGAAGCGTCGTTTTTCCCGAGCCGTTGCGCCCCGCAATGACGTACAGCCCTGGATATCTGTCGAAGGCGTTCGACCCGTCAGCGTTCGTCTCGAAACGAAGGTCGACAGCACGAGCGCCGTAAAAACCCCGCACTCCCCGAACGCGTAGGCGATGCAGGTACACCGACAGTCCTCCAACAGTGCTCGCGGCCTAAACCTGGTCAGACCAAACATGTGGCGGCCAGGCGCCGCTCCGGTTACCAGCCATCCGTCGAGCAGGCGGACACCACCGCAATATATACAAATTCGTTGCCGCTGGTCCCTGCAGCAGTCTACTGCGCTTCACGGAAGAGGATCATCGCGCCGCCGATCCGCCGCGGATCACAATGCGACGGCCACGAAGGGCCCAAGGCTCCGGCGAAGTCGTTTGGGTGATTTCCGAGTCGGTGGGGGCGTCGTGGGTCAGCGGGGGCCGGCCGTGGGCGCGGGCAGGCGGGCCTCCGGGACGCCCCGGGCGCGCAGTGCGGCCGTCACCGGCCCTGGGCCGCCCGGAAAGAGTCCGGCCTGCACGGGATAGCCCCGCCGCCCGCCGCGCGTGCGCATCCGGGGCGGCTCGCCATCCGCGTCCTGCAACGCGACCATCGCCGCCGGATGTGGGACGACGTCGAGGTTGGCAAGGGCCGACCGGCCGCGGACCCTCGCCGACTCCACGCCCGACCACGGAATCAGGACCGCCTGGGCGAAGGGCGTGCCGATCTCCACACCGACGGCGGACAGCCGGACCCAGTGCGGGCTGCGGATCAGCATCACGAGCGACCAGCCGAGGGCGACGGCGAATGGAATGGCAAACAGCGGGGAGGTGATGAAGTCGACGGTGCCGTCGAACGGCCGGCCGAGCAGCGCCATCAGCCCCATGTGGATCCCGGCGGCGCACAGCCAGATGAGGACGGCGAGGACGGCGAAACAAGCGGCGGCCCGGCCCAGGGAGCTACGAAACAAGACAGCGTCAGGCGCCGGCGGCGGTGGGATCACGGCATCATTGTGAGGGTATCGGCCCGTCCCGTGGAGATTCCCGCCCGCCCCGTTCGATTCGGCGTCGGGCGCGAGCCGCCAGGGCAGGACAGCCGGTTGCTGGTGCAGGTCGGGCTGGTTGCCTTTGACGGTGAAGACCCCGTGCGCGCCGCGGCGGGCGAGTAGGCGACGTACTCGCGCTGACAGTGCAACGCGTCCGCGGTCACCACCACGTCCCGCGGGGGCGTCTGTACTGTGACCGTCATGGATCTTGGCGCGGGGGCGCGGTACAAGGCGCGCCGGAAGGTCATGCTCTGGTGGTACGCCGCATATGTGGCGGCGCTGGTCGCGCTGGTGGCGTGGTATTTCGGCAACCTGTCGGACCCGGAGTTCGTCACGCCGTGCCGGGGCAACGCCATGGAGTGCGGCGGCTCCGACGACCCGCTGCTCGTGGTGATCGCGCTGGTCAGCACGGTGCTGCTGGCCACGTGCCTGGTCGTGTCGTGGGTCGTGCTGCGGCTCACCTCGGGGTGGACGTGGCCCGCCACCGTTGTGGGCACGTTCGCGGCGGTCGTCGGCCCGCTGCTGATCGTGCTGCTCGGCTATCTGCACATGGCGATCTGACCGGCGTCAGGCCTCGAAGAGGAACGTCAGGTCCTGCCAGTACTGGCGCGACCGCGCGACGTACGCCGGCCAGGACCCGTGGACCGTCTCGGCTCGCGGGTCGGCGCCCTCGGCGAGCAGCCGACGCATCAGGTCGGGCGGGCCGCCGTTCATCACCGCGAGGTAGAGCGGCGTCCGGCCGACCCGGTCCCGGGCGTCGACCGGCACGCCCGCGGCGAGGAGGACGGGCAGGACCCGCTCGAAGTCGACCCACATCGTCAGGTGCAGCAGCGACCAGCCGTTGGCGTCGCGCATGTGCGGGTCGATCACGCCGCGGTCGAGGCCGTCGAGCAGCCAGCCGGTGTCGCCGTGCTGCATGCGGTGCTTGACCAGCCGGCACTGCCCGGCCAGCTCGTGCGGCAGCCGGCCGGTGCCGGTGGTCCACGTCTCCTGGACCGCGTAGCAGCCGGAACTGGTGCCGCCGAGGGACCGCAGCGCCCGCTCGCGCAGCTGCTCGTCATCGTCGTGGTCGGGCAGGCCCAGCCGGCCGCCGGTGACGGCGACCTTGTGCCAGACGCCCTGGCAGCGCACCTGCGTGGGCCGGCCCGGCGCGTACCTCAGCAGCCGCGCGGGCTGGTCGTGCTCCGCTTGCTCCGCGGGCTGGTCGTGCTCCGCTTGCTCCGCGGGCTGGTCGTGTTTCGCTTGCTTCGCGGGCGGGCCGTGATCAGCGATCGACCCGGAGAACAGCGCCTGGTGGACGAGGGGGTGCAGGGCGTCGGCGTGCTGCGGGCCGGCCGCGATGAGGGCGAGGTCCGGCGGGACGGACCCGGTCAGGATCCTCGTCGGGACCTCCAGGTATTCGCTGACGTCCAGAGCCTCGGCGGTCATCGTGTCGACACTCAGGGTCAGCGACACGCCGTACAGGGTCGCGACGTGGCCCACGCCGAACGCGGCCGCGGCGGCCCGGGCCTCGTCCGCGACCCCGACCGGGAGCGTCGGCGGAGCCGAAGGCCGTTGCAGCGCCTCGGTCTCGACCCCGGACACGTCGATGCCGCAGGCCTTCCAGGCGCCGGCGAGGTCGCCGTCGACCAGTCGTTGCCAGGTCCTTTCGGTGGCGGCGGCTTCGTCGGTACCGACGCCGAAGCGCTCCGGATCCAGAAACGGCATCCGGTGCGGAGAGCCGCCCCACGCCGCCCGGACGCCGGTGGACTCCCGGACGTCCCAGGTGTAGCGGGGCGCGACGTACCAGCGCTCGTGCTCCAGCTCGTCCAGGGTGGCGACGGTCAGCCGCAGGCGCTGCGGACCGGTCGGCGATTTCGGCAGGCGTACCTTCAGCAGCGGAGCCCTGTCCGCACCGGCCCTGGGCGCGAGGACCGCACTCACCATCGGCTGCAGCGTGCTCATCCCGCCGCGGTGCCGCGGCAGGTGCCACCGCAGCAGGTCCAGGCTCAGGTGCCGCAGGTCGTCCTCCAGCGCGGCGACCGCCGCGGCGTCGAACCTGGCCGCGTCGAAGCTGACGTCGACGTCGCACCGCGCGAGGGCGGCGGCACCGCGCCAGTCACCGGCGGCCCGCAACGCCGCGGCCGCGTCGACTTCCGCGTGGGGCAGCGACTCGGCCCGGATCCGGCGCCACTGCGGCAGGTCAGGACGCACTCCACCCTCCGTCCCCGCGGGATGAGCCGGCAGGCCGACCGGATTCGAACCGGCGTCTTCCATCTTCGCAAGGTGGTGTGACGACCTCTGCACTACGACCTGCCGCCCGCGAGCGTAGTACGCCCAGGTTCGGCCGGCCTACGGGAGTACGCCGTAAGTCCAGAGGACACCCGGTGACATCGGACTTCCCGGGACGGTCCGGGTTCGGCGACGGCGCCTTCGTCGGCACGCCGGTCAGCGTCGCCGTCTTCGTCCCGGTCTGCCTGGTGAGCGCCTCGGTCTGATGCGACACCGCCCTGCCCACGGGCGGTCGCCGGAAAATGTCGTACCCGGCGGCTACCTTCTCGGGCATGACGAACACCGTGCAGTCGCTGAGCTATCTGGCCCCGTCGGCGCTTCTCGACGGTGGGCTGCAGCTGCAGACCGCCGGTGGTGTGGCGCAGCGCGCCGCCACCGCCAATCCGCGGTTCTTCACCGGGTTCCTGACCACGCCCGCCGCCGCGGCGGCCGGGCTGCTCGCGGTGGCCGAGGTGGCCCGCACCCGGTATTTCCAGCCGCTGAGCCCGGCGAGCCTGGACCCTGTCGTCACCGGCAGCCGGGACAGGCTGCGGTTCGAGTCGTTCTCCGGCTGCTGCGGCGTCTATGCCCGCCTCGACGTGCTGCCCGCCGGTCTCGACGGTGACATCGTCGACCACGGCACCACCAACGTCGACGTCAACACGCCGCTGCGGCAGGCGCTGCAGCGGCTCGTCGGCGCCGACCCGCTGCACGTCAGCGTCGGCCCCGACGACCTGACGGTGTCCACGATGGAGGGTGCCGTCGTGGAGAAGAAGGTGCCGCTGCCGTCCCGCTGGCTGCGCGGATTCGCCGAGGTGCAGGTCATCGCGTCCGCGTTCGACCCGCGGGCGGAGCTGTCCGCGGCCGACGCGACCGCGTTCCTGCGCCGCCTGCCGGCCGGCGGCGACCGGTCGGTGCTGTGGGCGGTCCCGGCCGGGCGGTCGCTGCGGCTCACGTCCCGCCCGGTGCCCGGCGCGGTGTGCCTGCCCGGCCCGGGCCGGCTCGCGGCACTGCGGCCGGTCCTGCGCTTCGCCAAGCATCTGCGGGTCTATGGCCCGCCCGTCACCGCCGGCAGCGGCCCGGTGTCGAGCACGTGGGAGCTGGACACCGGCGAGCTGCGCCTGTCGCTGACCCTGTCCCCGCAGCCGAGCCGCGGCTTCTCCGGCGAGGGTGCGGTCCTCGCCGCGCTCGCCGGCGAGGACGTCACCGACGACGCCGAGCTGATCGGCACGCTGCTCGCCTGGGACCCGACCGTCGACGTCGACGCCCTCGCCGAGCAGGCCGCGATGCCGGCGGCCCGGGTCCGGGCGGCGCTCACTCAGCTCGGCACCGCCGGGCAGGTCGGGTTCGACGTGTCCGAGGCCGCCTATTTCCACCGGGTCCTGCCCTATGACGCGCAGCGCGCCGAGCGGCACAACCCGCGGCTGGTCGGCGCCCGGGCGCTGCTCGAGACCGGCGCCGTGACGCTGGACGACACCGGGGCGACCGTGCGCAGCGGAGACGAGGTCTATCGGGTCCGTGTCGCGGACGGCGCCCTGCACTGCACGTGCCCGTGGTGGGCGAAGTATCGCGGCGGCCGCGGCCCCTGCAAGCACGCCCTCGCCACCGAGCTGGCCCGCGCCGCCGCCCCGGCGGTGGCCCGGTGAGCCTGTTCGGCCCTCGCCGCTCCGGCCCGATCGACTGGCCCGCCCTGCAGACCATGCTGCAGAAGGGCAATTTCGCCGCCACCGTCGACGCGCTGCGCGACCTCGACGAGCCCCAGCGCGCCGAGCTGGGCAAGGAGCTCGTCGCACTGCGCCGCGACGCCGGCACCTGGTTCAACGAGCAGCAGGCCACCGCCTACGCGGTCGCCGCCGTCGGGTGCGCCTCGACCGCGGCGAAGGCCGTCACCGTGATCACCCGGCACGGCTGGCCGTGGTCGTCGATCCGCACCCAGCCCGTGCTGCGCGCCGCCGCCGACCGCGGCGCGCCCTGGCTCGGTGAGCTCGCGACCCGCATGGCCGACAAGCTGCCGCGCGACGCGGGGTTCTTCCCGTGGCGCTTCACCTCCGACCTGCTCCTGGCCGCCGGGGTGCCGGCGCCGACCGGCGAGCGGTTCGTCGACGGGTGGCTGCTGTCGGTGCAGGCTTCGCGGCGGGAGAGGACGGTGCTCGACGCGATGCGGGACAGCCCGTTCACCGACACGCTGCTGCCGGTGGCGTTCGAGCGCGACGGGATCGCCGCCGCCGGCGGCACGTATGACCAGGCGACCGGGAAGTGGCAGACCACGCCGGACATCCTGCTGGCCGTCGCCACGCTCACCGAGGAGGGACGGTTCCCCCGCGCCGACGCCCTCGACCGCTGCCTGGACGCCCTGCTCGGCAGCCGCCCCACCGCGGTCCTGCACGCCTTCGTCCGCTTCCACGACGCGCTCGCACCGACCGGGTCCGAGATCGCCGAGCGCGTCACCATCTACCTGAAGCTCCTCGCCGACGCCGCGGGGTCGGTGGCGACGATGGCGCAGAAGGTGCTGAAGGCCGCCGACGCGGCCGGCGCCCTGGAGCTGGAGTCGCTGCTCGACGCGTCCCGCACTGTCCTCGCCCGCAGCGAAAAGGGGCTCATCAAGGCCCAGTTGATCTGGCTGGAGAAGCTCGCGAAGCGGCTCCCGGCCCGCGCCGCCGAGATCGCCGAGGTCGTCGCCGTCGCCACCGACCACCCCGACGTCCAGTCCCGCGACCGGGCGGCGGCGTTCCTCGCCAGGCACGGCACACCCACGACCCCAGCCGGCCCGCAGGTGGCCGCTCCGGTGCCGGACCTGCTGACCGCCGCCGTGGTCGCCGACATGCCCGACCCGATCACCTCGCCCGACGAGCTGGCGGAGGAGATCGCCGTCCTCGACCAGGCAGACTGGGAGACGGTGCCGTTCGAGCGGGTCCTCGCCGCGCTCGTCCGCATGCACGCCGCCGACCCGGTCGGGCTGCGCGCCGCGATCGCCCCGGTGATGCAGCGCGCCGGCAACCGCATCGGCAACAGCTGGTGGGCGGGCGACGCGCACCGGCACGCGGGCGCGCTGCTCACCGCCGCCCTCAACAAGGCCGCGGGCCTGCCGTTCGTCCTCGACGGCGCGGCCCGCCTCCTGCGCGGCACCCCCGCCGACGTGCAGCTCAGCAACTCCTACGCAAAGCTGCACGGCGTCCTGATGCTCCGCATCGCCGAGATCGTCGTGCGCCTGTCGACCGAGCCTGTCCCCGCCCTCGTCGCGACCCCCACCCAGGTCAACGGCCTGCTCGACCCGGCCGCCCTGGTCGAGCGTCTCGCCCGCGCCGAGCGGGAAGGCTGGCAGCCGTGGAAGCGCGACCTGCGCCAGGCGCTGTATCGTCTGCCCGCCGACGTCGACCCCGCCACCCTGCGGCAGGCCCGCACCCTGCGGTCCGACGCGGGCCGGACCCTGGTCGAGTGGCTCGAGGCCGGCGGGGTCGGCACGCCCGACGTCCGCGTGGTCCGCGTCCACCGTCAGCACGCCGAGCGCGGCCGCTACCTCGACTGGCTCCCCGAATCCCGCTTCTACGCCGCCTCGACCCCCGCCCGGTCCGGCCTGGATCCCTACTGGCTGACCGAACTCACCCCACCGGCGGTCGTCAACGCCGACCACGGGTCGCACAGCTGGGCCGCCCTGTGGCCGGCGGTGCTGCCGACGCAGCGCGAGGTCGTCGCCGCGTGCCTGCTGCCGCTCATCGCCGGCTCCGCCGACCTCGACAGCAGCCGCGGCGACGCCCGGCTCCTGCCGCTGCTCGCCGAGGTCACCGGCCCGGTCGGGCCCGCGACCCTCACCGCCGTCGCGTATGGCCTGGCCGCCTCCCAGGCCGACGAACGCATCGCCGCCCTCGACGCTCTGATGGCCCTGGCCGCCTTGTCACCGGCAACGTCTCCCGCTCACACCAGCGTCCCGGTCAGCCCCGGCGTCTCCGGCGTCTCCGGCTCCCCCAGCGTCCGCGGCACCCTCACACCCCACGCCGCTGCTGGCGCCTCCCCGTCGCACGCCGCTGCTGGCGCCTTCGCTTCGTCCGTCGCCCCTGGCGGGTCCGCTTCCCCGGCGTCTCCCACCGCCCCCGGCGCCGCCGTGTCCCTCGCCGACACCGGTGCCACTGACGCTCTCAATGCCCCCGGCGCCGCCTTCTCGTCCACCGCGCAGGGCGCTGCGTTCTCCCCCACCGCCCTGGACGCCAGCGGCTCCCCGGCCGCGGCGGGTGCCGTTGTGTCCCTCGGCGGCGTCGGCGGTGCGGATGGGGACGGCGGGTCCGGTGGCTTCGACGGTCGGGAGCTCGGTGCTCAGCTTGCCCGCATGGTCGGCACGAAGCTGATCGTGCTGAGCCGCGCCGTCGCACAGCTCGAGGACGCCGCTCGGATCGCCCCGGCGATGACCTGGCAGGTGGCGGCGGGTGCGCTCGGTGAGCTGCTGCCGGCGGAGCACGCCAAGCCTGCGGCCGGGCCCGTGATCACCCCACCCGCGCCCGCGATCACACCGGCCGGCCCCATGACCCGCGTCGCCGCCCGGATCGCCAGAGCCGCGGCGAATGGAGGCGTGGCCGGGGCTTCGGCGGGCGGGGCGAAGGAGGCCACCGACGGTAAGTCCCACGTCACGCCCCGGGGTCTTCCTGATCTGTTGACGCTCGCCTCGACCGCGGCGGCGGCGTCCGGATCCCGGGGTGAGGTGCCGGGCCTGGCCGAGCTGGCGGCGAGGAAGGGATCGACCCGGCTCGTCGTCGAAGCGAAGCGCCTGCACCGGACCCTGAACCCTGGCTGACCTCCGTCGAGCGGCTGCTGCGTCGGGACCTGACGCAGCTCATCGGCCCCTGCCAGCGCAGGGTTCAGGCGGTCCGTCGCGGCCGTCGCGGACGTCCCGGAGAGGGCTTGCACCGGCACCGGTGCCCTCGTGCCACCGGTGCCGGCCTGGTCATTCCATCGTGCTGGACACAGCGGCGGAGCTCCAGGACGTTGACCGGCACTTCATCGGAACTTGTCATACCGAGGGCGTACCGTTGCCCGCAGCAACACGGGTGTGAGGGCGGCGATGGTCGAAGTCGATGGCTCCAAGGCGTTCGGTGCGCTCGTGCGCGCCCACCGGCGGCGGCTCGGCCTCACGCAGGAGGAGCTGGCCACGAAGGCCGGGCTGAGCACCCGCAGCATCGTCAAGCTGGAGAGCGGCCGGGTCGCGGTGCCACGGCCGCCGACGGTGCGGCTGCTCGCGCTGGTCTTCGGGCTCACCGGCGCCGACGCCGAGGAGTTCCACCGGTGCGGGGCCGGCGTGACCACAGAGAGCGGGCCCGCGGTGGCCGGGCGGGTGCCGGCGCAGCTGCCGCCGGACGTGTCCGCGTTCACGGGGCGCGGGGCGCAGCTGGCGGAGCTCGACGCGATGGCCGCGGCCGCCGCGGACCAGCCGACCGCGGTGTTCGTCGCCGTCGTCACCGGTCCGGCGGGGGTCGGCAAGACGGCGCTCGCCGTCCGCTGGGCGCATCACGTCCGCGACCGGTTCCCCGGTGGGCAGCTGCACGTCAACCTCCGCGGCTATGACCCGGCCCGGCCGATGACGGCCGCCGACGTGCTCACCCGGTTCCTGACCGCGCTCGGCGTGCCCGCGCAGGACGTGCCGGTCGACGTGGACGACCGGGCGGCCCGCTTCCGCACCGAGCTGGCCGACCGGCGGGTGCTGGTCCTGCTGGACAACGCGGCGTCGACCGAGCAGGTCCGGCCGCTGCTGCCCGGCACGGCGTCCAGCACCGTCCTGGTCACGAGCCGCGACACGCTGCCCGGGCTCGTCGCCGTCGACGGCGCCCAGCGGGTCGAGGTCGACCTGCTGTCACCCGGCGACGCGCACGCCCTGCTGCGGCGGCTGATCGGCCCGCGGGCCCGGTCGGCGCCCGGCGCCGTCGCCACCCTCGCCGAGCAGTGCGCGCGGCTGCCGCTGGCGTTGCGGGTGGCCGCGGAGCTCATCGCGGCGCGGCCCGACGCGGCACTGGACGACCTCGTCGACGAGCTGTGCGACCAGCGGCGGCGCCTCGCCGCGCTCGCCGCGGGCGAGGACCCCCGGGCATCGGTGCCGGCGGTGCTGTCGTGGTCGATCCAGCACCTGCCGCCGGGCGCCGCGCGCACGTTCTGCCTGCTGGGCCTGCACCCCGGCCCGGACTTCGACGCGCACGCGGTCGCGAGCCTGACCGGCGACGGTCCGGTGGAGGCCCGGGGGACGCTGGAGCTGCTCGCCCGCGCGCACCTGGTGCACCGCACCGGTCCCGGCCGGTTCGGCATGCATGATCTGCTGCGGGCGTATGCCGTCGAACGCGTCGAACGCCCGGCAAACGGTCCCCGGGAGCGGATGTTCGATTACTACCGCGCGACCGCGGCAGCCGCCAGGGACGCGCTGTTCCCCGCCGACCATCGCCCCGTGCCGGCGGCCGCGACACCGTCGCCGGACCTGACCGACCGTGCCGCGGCCCGCGCCTGGCTGGACGCCGAGCGGGCCGCGCTGCTCGCGATCGTCGCCGAGACGGCCACCGGCGGCTGGCCGGCGCACGCGGTGCACCTGTCGTGGACCCTGGTCCGGTATCTCGCGGCCGGGCAGCCCTCCGACGCGGTCGCCGTCCACGGCCACGCCCTCGACGCCGCCCTGGCCACCGGCGACCCGGTCGGCGAGGCCGAGACCCGCACCGCGCTCGGCGCGGCGCTGCTGCGGCACGGCCGCCCCACGCCCGCCGCCGTGCACCTGGAGCGGGCGACGGCGTTGTTCGCGGAGCTCGGCGACCCGGCCGGTGAGGCCCGCGCCGCCATCAACCATGGCCTCCTCGACGCCGGGCTCAGCCGCCTCGCCCCCGCCGCCGGCCGCTTCGAGCACGCGCTTCGGCTGTTCCGGCAGGCCGGTGACCGCATCGGCGAGGCCCGCGCGCTCAATGCCCTCGGCCTGGTCGAGGAGCGGCTCGGCGACCACGGTCCCGCCGAGGAGCACCAGCGGCAGGCTCTTCTGGCGTATGAGGAGGTCGGCAGCCCCATGGGGGTGGCCGCCGCCCTGACCGACCTGGGCATCGTCGCGCACCGGCTGGGCAGGACGGAGGAGGCCGCCGAGCATCACCGGCAGGCCCTGGCGCTGTTCCTCGACGGCCGCGACCGGCTCGGCGAGGCGTGGGCGCGCAACGGCCTCGGTGAGGCGGCGCTGACGCTCGGCGACCCGGCGGCCGCGCTCACCCACCACACCGCGGCCCTCGCCGCCGCGACCGTCACCGACGCCCGCGACCAGCAGGCCCGCGCCCACCTCGGTCTCGGCGACGCTCAGGAGGCCCTGCACGACCCCGCCCGCGCCCGCACCCACCACGAGCAGGCGGTCACCCTGTTCACCGACCTGGGCATGCCCGAGGCCGACACCCTCCGCGCCCGCCTCACCCCTCGCCCGCCCGGCCGCTGACAGGAAGTTGGTCGCCTGGTACGTCGCAGCAGCCCTGGACCGGCCCGTTTCTTGATGATCCGGAAGAGTTTGTGCCGCTATGACGACATCAAGTCTTCCGGATCACGGGAAGTGCGCCGCAGCGGCCCGGAGCAGTTGAGCCGCAGGTTGATGTCCAGCGTCGGCGCGCCGGGGTGCTGTCCCGGACGCGCTGCAGGGCGCCGTGGCGGTCCATACGATGGCGGGTGATCGGGTATGACGCTCAGCGAGGAGATCCACGATGGCGGGCAAACCGAGGGCCACCAAGAAGGCCGCCGAGGAGGGCTTCACCGAGGAGGAGCGGGGCGCGATGAAGGAGCGCGCCCAGGAGGTGCGGGCGAAGCGCTCCGGGGCGAAGACCGACGGGGAGGGCGAGGTGCTCGCGAAGATCGCGGAGCTGCCGGAGCCGGACAGGGCGCTGGCCGAGCGGGTGCACGCCATCATCAAGGAGCACGCGCCCGGGTTGACGCCGCGGTTGTGGTACGGGATGCCCGCGTACGCCAAGGAAGGCAAGAACGGCAAGGTCGTGTGCTTCCTGCAGCCCGCGGTGAAGTTCAAGACGCGGTACGCGACGCTCGGGTTCAACGAGGACGCGGCGCTGGACGACGGCACCATGTGGCCGACGGCGTTCGCGGTGACGGAGCTGACCGCCGAGGACGAGGCGACGATCGGGGCTCTTGTGGCCAGGGCGGTGCGGTAGGGCCGGGCGGCGACCACTGTGCTGGCCGCCGCCCCGGGCGGCACGTCGTTCCCCCGTTGGTGCCCTTGAACGCGTGGACCACGAAGATCGTGTCGTGCGGGACTTGCCGGGCGCTGTCGGTGCAATACCCGTACCGAACCCGTACTACGATCCACGACCGTGGGCGACGGGGGGTTCGGGGAGCTGCTGGGCGCGGGCAGGCGGGCCGCCGGGATCAGCCAGCGGGAGCTCGCCGACCGGGCCCGGGTGAGCGTCGGCACGATCCGGGACCTGGAGCAGGGGCGGACGCGGCTGCCGCGTCAGGCGCTGGTGGACGCGGTCGTCGCCGCGCTGCAGCTGACCGGCGACGCCGAGGCCGAGCTCCGCCGGGCGGGCGGCCGGGGACCCGCGACCGCGGCCCGGCAGGCCGCGGCCGATCAGCCGCCACGGGTGGAGATCCTCGGACCGCTGCGGGTCCATCGTGGACAGACGCCGGTGCCGGTCGGCCGGGGGCGGCGGCGGGCCGTGCTCGCGAGGCTGGCGCTGTCGGCGAACGACGTGGTGCCCGTGTCCGAGCTCGTCGACCTGGTCTGGGACGACGGGCTGCCGCCGGTCCCCGCGCACGCGATGCAGACGTACCTGTCCCGGCTGCGGTCCGCGTTGCGGCCCGCCGGACCGGAGCGGGCGGTCTCCGGAGACGGTTACCGGCTCAGCCTCGGCGACGGGCAGCTGGACCTGGCCGACTTCCGGAGCAGGGTCCGGCTGGCGAAGGAGGCGACCGACCCGGCGGCGGCGCTGGACCTGCTCGACGCCGCCCTGATGCTCTGGCGCGGGGACCCGCTGCAGGACGTGCCGGAGCTGTCGGCGCATCCGCTCGTCGCGGCGCTCGCCGAGGAGCGGATCGCGGCGGTGCTCCGCCTCGCGGACCTGGCGATCGCCGTGGGCCGGCCCGACCGGTGCCTGCCGCAGCTGCGCGCGCTGGCGGCCGCGCACCCGTTGCACGAGCCTGTGCACGCCCGGCTCATCGCCGCGCTCGCGGCCGGTAACCTGCAGGCGGCGGCGCTCGACACGTACACGGGGATCCGCCGGCGGCTCGTCGAGGATCTCGGCATCGAGCCGTCCCCCGACCTCGTCGACGCGCACCGGCGCGTGCTGCGGCAGGAGCACACCACGGCCGCTGAGCCGGACCGGCGGCCCGCGCAGCTGCCCGCGGACGTGCGCAGGTTCAGCGGCAGGGCGTCCAGCCTCGCCCTGCTCGACGGGCTGCTCGACGCGCACGACCGGACACCGTCCGTCACGATGGTGGTCCTGTCGGGGACCGCCGGGGTCGGCAAGACCGCGCTCGCGGTGCACTGGGCGCACCGGGTCCAGCACCGGTTCCCGGACGGGCAACTGCACGTCAACCTGCGCGGCTTCCACGCGGTCGCGGCGCCGCTGTCGGCCGGGGAGGCGCTGCACGGGTTCCTGCTCGCGCTCGGGCTGGAGCCGCACCGGGTCCCGGCGGGCCAGGACGCACAGTCGGCGCTGCTGCGCACGCTGCTCGCGGACCGGCGGATGCTGATCGTGCTGGACAACGCCCGCGACGCCGACGACGTGCGGCCGCTGCTGCCGGGCGCGCACGGCTGCTTCGTCGTCATCACCAGCCGGCACGAGCTGACCGGGCTCGTCGCCACCGAGGACGCCCATCAGGTGCCGCTCGACCTGCTCAGCGACGCCGACGCCCGGGATCTGCTGGTGCACCGCCTCGGCGCCGCGCGGGCCGCCGCCGAACCCGACGCCGTCGACGCCATCGCCGAACGCTGCGCCCGGCTGCCGCTCGCGCTCGCGGTCGCCGCGGCCCGGGCCGGCGCCCGCCCGGAGGCGTCGCTCGCCGATCTGGCGGCCGACCTCGGCGACAGCCAGGCCCGGCTCGACGCGCTCAGCACCGGCGACCCGGGCACCGACGTCCGGGCGGTCCTGTTCTGCTCGTACCGCACGCTGCGGCCCGAGGCGGCGCGACTGTTCCGCCTGGTCGGCCTGCATCCCGGCGGCGACCTGTCCGCGGCGGGCGCGGCGGCCCTCGCCGGATCGCCGCTGCCGCGGATCCGGCGGCTGCTCGCGGAGCTGACCGGCGCGCACCTGATGGCGGAGGCGCCGCCCGGCCGGTACGCGTTCCACGACCTGCTGCACGCCTACGCCGCCGGCCTGGCCGCCGAGGAGGACCCGGAGCCGGAGCGGCGGGCGGCGCTGGACCGGCTCTTCGACCATCAGCTCGCCGCGCTCGAGGCGGCGACCCGCGCGCTGTTCCCCGGCGACGACCCGCCCGCGCCGCCCGGCGCCGGAGCGGTGGACCCCGGTGCGGCGCGCGTCTGGCTGGACGCCGAACGCGGCAACATCGTCGCCCTCGCCGGCCACGGCGCCCGGCACGGCTGGGCCGCGCACACCACGGCGCTCGCCGCGGCCGCCCGCCGGTACCTCGACAGCGGCCACTTCGCCGACGGCCTCGTCCTGCACAGTCATGCCCTCGAGGCAGCCCGCCGGCTCGGCGACCGCGCCGCCGAGGGTGCCGCGCTGAATCACATCGGCGCCACGTACCGGCGCTCCGGCCAGTACGTCGAGGCCGGCGAACACCACTCGCAGGCCCTGGCCGTCTCCCGGGCCGTCGGCGACGACGCCGGCGTGGCCCGGTCGCTGAGCCAGCTCGGCGCCATCTCCTGGCGGCTCGGCGACTATCAGGCCGCGCAGGACCAGCACGGGGAGGCGCTGGACATCTACCGCGCCATCGGCGACCAGGTCGGCGAGGCGGGGCAGCTCAACATGTTCGGCATCGGCAACCGGCAGAACGGCAACTACGACGAGTCGATCGTCTTCCACACCCAGGCCCTCGAGCTGCTCCGCGGCCTCGGCCACCGCCTCGGCGAGGCGGACGCGCTCAACAACCTCGGCCTCTGCCACCAGCAGACCGGCGACCTCGCGCGGGCGATCGACTGCCACCAGTGGGCGCTGGCCCTGTTCCGGCAGATCGGGCACCAGCCGGGTGAGGCGGTGGCGCTCAACAGCCTCGGCCGCGCGCACCTGCGGGCCGGCCGGGCCGCCGTCGCCGTCGAGCACCAGCGGCGGGCGCTGGTGGTGTGCCGGGAGATCGGCGAGCACAGCTTCGAGGCCGAGGTCCTCAACGGGCTCGGCGCCGCACAGCTCGCCGACGGCGAGCCGCGGTCCGCGCGGGACACCTACGCCGCCGCCCTGGCCCTCGCGGTGCGCAACGGCGACCGGCACGAGCAGGCGGCGGCGCACGAGGGCCTGGCCGGGATCCATCTCGCCGGCGGCGACACCGGCGGCGCGGTCGGGCACTGGCGGCAGGCCGCCGGGATCTACACCGCCCTCGACCTGCCCGACGCGCTGCGCGTCGCCGACGAGCTGCGGAAGCACGCGCCGGACAGCTGAGCGGCCGCCGTGCGGTTGACCTTGGCGCTCTGTCCGGGCGCGCAGAGGCCCACAATGAGTCGCATGATTGAGTTCGAGGTTGTCCTGCGCGGTTACCGGCCCGCGGACGTCGACGCGTTGCTCGGCATCATCAGCGGTGCGCTCGTCAGCGGTGACGCCGCGCGCCGGGCCGATGCGGTGCGGGCATCAATGACATCCGGCTGACGGTCGGGTTCCGCGGATTCGACCGCGGGATGGTCGACGCGTACCTCCAGCGGGCCGCTCAACAGCTGCGTGCGCAGGCGTGAACGACGGGGCATCGCGGGCGGGCCGGGTGTGCGAGACTGTCGCCGTTTTCAAGGACCTTCCGCATCACGGAGACACGATGTCGCTGCACTATCGTCGGCCGAATTTTCTGTTGCTCGGGTTGTCCTTCCTCGCCGGGGTCGTGATCATCTGGTTGTCGCTGACCGGGTCCGGGCTGACCGTCCTGTTCATTCCGCTGGGTTCGACGGCGCTGTTCGTTCTCGGTGTGCTGCCGATCCTGTTCTCGCTGTGGAGCGTGCGGCAGGCGTTCCGGCCGGAGCCGGTGGTCATCGAGCAGGGCGGGCTGCGGCTGCGGGTGGCCGGCATCGACCGTGCCGTGCCGTGGGCGGCGATCGACGCGGTGTTCCTCGAGCCGTACGTCAACCCCGGCGACGACTCGCACACGCTGCGCCTGGTCGTGGTGCCGGCGGCCGGTGCCGACCTGGGCGTGGTCGCGGAGTACCGGAACCGGACCGACGGCCGTCCGTCGATCATCCTCCTCGCGCTGGACGAGATCCTGGAGCCGCCCGCCGACGTGGCCCGATCGCTGGCGACATACGCGGGACCGAAGTACGCGGCCGCGGCGTAACGGAGCGGCGGCGGCGCAGCTGAAAACCGTCCGGCGCTGGGGGCGGCACCGGTCATCGCCGCCGCACCCTACTCGTCACCCGCCCGCCCTCTGCGGTCAACACACACCGAAACATCGGCGATCTACGATGGCTCCACAACGGCGAATTGGAGTTTTGCCATGTGGAGAACCCGGCGGATCGCGGTAGCGGTCGCCCTTGTCCTGACCGCGGCGGGCGCCGCGGTCGTCACGACCTCGACCGCGGCGGTGGCCGCGGACCTCTCGGTGAGCCAGGCGATCGCGGCACAGGACGGACGGTCGGCGTCCGTCGTCGGCTACGTGGTCGGGCAGCCGACCGCGACCAGCACCGTCCTGCGGTCCGGATTCACCGGCGACACCGCGCTCGCCCTGGCCGACTCGGCGAGCGAGACCGGCACCACCCGGATGCTGTACGTGCAGATCACCGCCGCGTACCGGGCCCAGTTCGGGCTGCAGTCCAACCCGTCGCTGATGGGCCGCCGGCTCGTCGTCGCCGGGCAGCTGACGGCGTACTTCTCACACGCCGGCCTCAAGTCCCCGACCGCGATGAGCCTGGCGGGCACGACGCCCACCACCAGCCCGACAGCCACGGGTTCGTCCGGGCCCGTCGAGGCCTACTACGCGGCCGCCGCGGGCAAGACGGGCACCGCGTTGCGCACGGCGCTGCACAACATCATCAAGGTGCAGACGACCATCTCGTACGACGAGGTGTGGAACGCCCTGAAGGACACCGACCAGGACCCGAACAACGCCAACAATGTCGTCCTGCTCTACTCCGGCAGGTCGCAGAGCAAGACGACGAACGGCGGCGGGGCCAACGACTGGAACCGTGAGCACGTCTGGGCCAAGTCCCACGGCGACTTCGGCACCGCCACGGGGCCCGGCACGGACGTACACCACCTGCGGCCGGAAGACGTGTCGGTGAACTCCGCCAGGGGCAACAAGGACTTCGACCTCGGCGGGTCGGCGGTCAGCGAGGCGCCCGGCTGCCTCACCGACAGCGACTCGTTCGAGCCGCGCGCCGCCGTGAAGGGCGACGTCGCCCGCATGATCATGTACATGGCGATCCGGTACGAGGGCGGCGACGGCTGGCCGGACCTTGAGATCAACAACTCGGTCGGCAACGGGTCGGCGCCGCGGATCGGCAAGCTGTCGGTGCTGCTGCAGTGGCACCAGCAGGACCCGCCGGACGCCTTCGAGAAGCGCCGCAACGAGCGGATCTACGCCGTCTGGCAGCACAACCGCAACCCGTTCATCGACCACCCCGAGTGGGCCGCGTCGATCTGGAGCTGAAAGCGGAAGGGCCGCCCTCGAAACCACGAGGGCGGCCCTTTCTTCAAGCGGAAAACTACGGCAGCAGCTTCCAGGGACCCCACTGGTCACCCGGGGCCTGGTTGCGCGTCCACCACTTCGCCTCGTACTTCTTGCCCTGGTACAGCACCACGTCGCCGGTGGTGAAGATCCGCGACGCGGTCCAGATGGCGGTGCCGTCCGGGGCGGTCGAGATCTGCTGCCACGGACCGTAGGGGTCGCCCGGCTTCTGGTTCTGCGTCCACCAGGTCGCCTGCCACACCGAGCCCTGGTAGAACACCTTGTCGCCGCTGTTGTAGACGGTCGAGGCGTTCCACGCCGGGGCCGGCGGCGTCACCGGCGGGTTCAGGCCGATGACCACCGGGTCGTGGTCGGAGGCCGCGAACGGGTCGCTGCCGTTGAACAGCAGCGTCGCGTTGTAGTTGTACCGGCTGTAGGAGTACGCGATCGCCTCCTGCGCGTTGATCTGCCACACGTCGGCGCCGGTGACCATCGCGCGGGCGGCCGCGTTGGCCAGCACGTGGTCGAGGGAGCCCTGCATGCCGTCAAACGAGTACGTCGACTCGTTCGGGTCGAACGTGGCACCCAGGTCGGTGTAGCCGGCGTCGTACAGGACGTGCAGCGGGTCCTCGTGCGTGTAGGAGTTGAGGTCACCGGCGATGAAGATCCGGTCGGTGCCGAGCCCCAGCGCGACCTGCGAGGCGAACGCGACGGTCTCCTCGGCCTCGCGGACGCGGGTGGCGTTGAACGAGCCCTGGTTCACCGCCGGCGACGACGTGTTCTCGGCGTCGCCCGGGTACAGCGGGGTGCCGGAACCCTTGGACTTCCAGTGGTTGGTGACGACGAGGAACGCGTCGGCGTCGGTCGCGCCCACCTTCTTGAAGCCCTGGGCGAGGGGCTCACGGGCGATGGAGAACGGCTGGCCCGGGCCCGACGCCGTGGTGAGGATCGCCGAGGTACCGACGAGCGCGATGTCCGCCGGCTTGTAGATGAACGCGCTGCGGATGACGTCCTCGTCCGCGATCGCCGGGAGCACGGCCGGGGACGGCACGTACGCCCAGACGTTCGCGCCGGCGGCGGCGTTGAGCGCGTCGACCAGCGTGGCGAGGGCGGCGTCGCGCGGCTTGCCGAACTTCGCCGAGTTCTCGACCTCTTCCAGCGACACGACGCTGGCCCCGAGCCGGTTGATGCCGGTCACGATCTTCGCCTGCTGCCGCTGGAAGCTGACGTCGTTGGCGGCGCCGCGGGGACCGGCCGTGTTGCCCGGGCCGGTGCACTGGTTGACGGCGATGCGGTTGGCGGCCCGGTCGTTGTAGTAGGTGCACGTGCCGAGGCCCTGCTGCACGTACAGCTCGCCGGTCGTCGGGAAGTAGTTCTCGACGTTGAACGTGGCGAGGCGCACGGTGCCGCCGACGTTGGCGGGCTGCTGGTTGCCGGTGCGGGTGTCGCTGAACGTCGCGACGGCGGCACCGTTGTCGGTGACCCGCTGGGTCGGCTGGAAGTTCCACAGCGAGAAGCGGTACTCGAGGATCACCGGCTGGTGGAAGCTGACCTTCGACCCGATGCTGACGGCGTTGGTCCCGGTGAACCACGGCAGCGGCGTGCCGGTGTTCGCGGCGCCGCTGTAGTTGACGCTCGCACCGTCGTCGAGGGTGACCGTGCGGGCGGTGTTGTCGGCGACCGCGGCGAGGGCCTCGGCGCTGCCCGGCCGGCCGGCGTCGGTCGGCTGGCGCAGCGGCGTGTCACCGGCCGCGAGGGTGAACGAGCCGTACCAGTTCGCGTCGTAGTTGTCCGCGACGGTGAACGTGCCCTGCGGCGCGAGCAGCTCCCCCTCGTGCGCCTCCTTCTGCGCGCCCGTCGTCAGCGAGGCCCACGGGATCGAGCCGGGCACGACGGCCGGCAGCGCGGTCGTCAGCTTCGTGACCGTCGGCGCGGAGATCTCGGTCGTGCCGGAGAACTCGACCACGTTGCCGGTGACCCGCACGCTGTCGCCGATGCTGACCTGGCCCGCGGCGGTGGAGCCGAAGACGAAGACCGCGTCGGAGGCGCCCGGGGTGGCGTCGGCCGCCTCGGTGCCGCCGGAGCCGCCCGTCTGCAGGTAGAAGCCGTTGAACCCGCCGGTGGCGTACACGGCGGTCACGACGCCCTCGGTGGTCACGCTCTGACCGGCGAGCGGCGACGTGTCGGTGTTGGTGCCCTGGATCGCGGCGATCGGCACGACGGTCGTCGTGGACGTCACGGTGACCGTGAACGACGCCGAGCCGCTGGCACCGCCGGACTCCGTCGCGGTGACCGTCACCTCCCCGGTGCCGGCCGTCGTGGGCGTGCCGGTGACGACGCCATCGGCGGAGATCGCCAGGCCGTCGGGCAGGCCCGTCGCGGCCCACGTGTAGGGCGCGGTCCCGCCGGACGCGCTCAGGGTCAGCGGCGCGATCGCCGTGCCGGTCGTCGCGCTCTGGTTGCCGGGGGCGGTGACCGTGACCGTCGTGGTGCCACCGTCGGACGCGGCGTTCTGCGGCTCTGGCGTCGCGGTGCGGAAGTCGGTGCCGTTGTTGTCCGTGTCGGCACCATTGCTTTGCCGCTGGTAGCTCAGGACCAGCGAGTTGCCGCTCGCGGCGGTGCCCTCGGGCGCGTTGCTGGTGCCCCAGCCGACCCGGTCGATGACGGCCGTGTCGGTCGGGAGCACCCCGGTCGCGCTGGCCGCGATGTACAGCGTGCCACCGCCTGCGCCAGGGTTGACACTGGTGCCGGTGCTCAGGTCCGCGGTCGGCAGCGGCGCGCCCGGGTTGGTCGCGGAGTTGTTGCTCGGCAGCTGGATCAGGAAGTGACCGTGCGCGGCCACCGTCCCGGACAGCGCGAACACCTGCGACCCGCTCGGCACGACGGTGCTGGTCGGCGCCCGGTACTGCAGCGTGTCACCGCTGAGCGGGATCGGGCTGGACGTCGGGTTGTAGAGCTCGACGAACTTGTTCAGGTAGCTCGCACCGGTCGAGCCGCCGTTGATGTAGACCTCGCTGATGACCAGACCCGTGCCGGCCGGGTTGGCGGCTGCCGGGTCGGCGAGTAAAGGCCAGCTCAGCCCGGCCATGGTGAGAGAAATCGCGACAGTGACGCGTCTGACGACAGCGCGGGACATAGACCCGGACCTCCAGGGGGA
Organism: Dactylosporangium sp. NPDC005555; assembly: GCF_040605635.1. Lineage (NCBI taxonomy): Bacteria > Bacillati > Actinomycetota > Actinomycetes > Micromonosporales > Micromonosporaceae > Dactylosporangium > Dactylosporangium sp. NPDC005555. The sequence goes on along the minus strand of NZ_JBEXDG010000025.1, from coordinate 41,695 downwards.
CGTGATTCGGCCTGCGTCATCGCGGCGGCCGACCCACGGACGCTAGGCGCCCGACGGCCATTTCTCGCGGCCTGCCGGCGGACGAAAGCTGAACGGCGTGTGACAGCCTATGGCAGCACCCCACAATTGACGCCTGTGCAGGTATCAATCAAGGGTTAACCCCATCGGTTCGCGGCAGCCGCGGCACCGACGATCGGGCACGGTCAGCCGGCCCGGTCCACGAAGGCGCACCTTTCGGGTGTTTCACCCCCCGTGCCGACGTTGCCGGGCCGCGACGGCCGGTATGACTGAGCGTGAAGACCCCGAACGATCGGACCTGTCATGCGCCGCCGTGCCGTCCTGCTGCTGCCTGCCTTCCTGCTCCTGCCGGCGCTCGCCGGGTGCGGTGACACCGACGGTCGGGGGGACGCCATGCCCGGCATGTCGGCGCCCGCTGCCACCGTGGCAGCGACGCCTTCCGCCACCGCCGCGACGACGGTCAGTTGTAGAAGCTGGTGCAGCCGTAGTGCAGGGGCCCGCCGTCGATGAGGACCGGGTGGCCGAGCGGCAGGACCGGGCCGGAGAGGGCGGGGACGGTGATCCCGGTGAGGTCCGGCGGGCGGCACTCGAACTCGTCCGAGCCGTCGTCGGGGACCGTGGCGAGCAGGTCCACGGTGCAGAGGGACCGGCCGTCGCGGTACACCTGCAGCGTGCACGAATCGGTGCAGTTGGGGTTCACGTCGAGCGTCGACAGCACGCGCAGCAGGTCGTCGCGGTCGCCGAGCACGAAGCAGTCGGTGATCGTGTCGTTGTTGTTCGCCATCCCGACCCGGCGGACGAAGTACCAGCTGTACACGGCAAGTACGGTAACGCCGTGGACCTCGACGAGCTGCGGCAGGCGGCCCAGGACGGTGACATCGCGGCGGCGCGGGAGCTCGGCCGGCGGCTGTGTGTCCTGGAGGGTGCGCAGTCGCTCGGCACACCGGACGATGTGCCGGAGGCCGAGCGGTGGCTGCGTCGCGCGCTGGACGCCGAGCCCGCAGACCCCGTGACCGCGACACTGCTCGCCGGCCTGCTGCTGCGCCAGTTCCGCACCATGCTGGAGGTTTCGCCACTGTACGACGGCTTCGGCGCGCCGGGCACGGCCCGCACCGACTGGCTGCGGAGCCTGTGGCGGCGCCGGACGGAGGCGTTCGAGCTCTACGGCCGCGCCCTCGACGTGGACCCGGCCCACGCCGCGGCGGCGAACGGCATGGCCCTGCTGGTCCTGGACCCGTCGACGTCCGACGACTTCGTCTACTACACCGGCGAGGCCGAACCCGACGACTTCGACGGCCTCGACCCCACCTGGCGCCCCGAGGCCGAACGCCGCCTCCGCGCGCTGCTCGCGATCCGCCCTCAGGACACGATGGCGGCCGCCAACCTGGCCGGGCTCGCCGGCGAGTAGCGCGCGGGGACGGAGACACGGTTCAGCCGACGGCCGCCTGTTTCAGGAGGGCGGCGATGCGGGCCTCGTCGGCGGCGGTGAGGGTGGTCAGGGCGAAGTACGTCGGCCACATCGTGCCGTCGTCGAGGGCGGCCTCGTCGCTGAAGCCGAGGACCGCGTAGCGGGTCTTGAACTTCGCGGCGCTCTGGAAGAAGCACACGACCTTGCCGTCGCGGGCGTAGGCGGGCATGCCGTACCAGAGCTTCGGCGTCAGGGTGGGGGCGCTGTCCTTGACGATGGCGTGGAGGCGCCCGGCGAGGGCGCGGTCGGAGTCGGACATCTCGGCGATCTTCGCGAGCACCTCGCCCTCGGCGTCCGCCTTGGCGCCGCGGCGGGCGGTCGACCTGAGCTCCTTGGCGCGGTCCTTCATCGCGCCGCGCTCCTCGGTGCTGAAGCCGTCGTACTTCTCGTTCTTCGCGGTCATGACGATCCCTTTCAGAAGGCTTGCTGACGGGTGGGGACGTTGAGCCGGTTGTAGGCGTTGGTGACGGCGATGTTCAGCAGCAGCGCGGCCAGCTCCTTCTGGTCGAAGTGCTTGGCGGCCACGTCCCACACCTGGTCCGGCACGGCGTCGGCGCGGTCGGACAGGCGGGTCACGGCCTCGGTCAGGGCGAGCGCCGCGCGCTCCGGCTCGCTGAACCACGGTGTTTCCCGCCAGGCCGCGACCGCGTCGATCTGCGCGTCGGTGGCGCCGTGCCGGCGGGCCTGGGCCGCACCGCCCGCGACGCACGGGGCGCAGCCGTTGATCTGGCTGGCGCGCAGGTGGCTCAGGGCGAGGACCTTCCCGCCGACCCCGGCGCCGGCGATCGCGCCGTTGAGGGCCATCAGGGCGTCCATCGCCTCGGGGATCAGGACCACCGGGTTCGGCATGCGCTCGGTCGACATTCTTGCGGCTCCTTCCAGAACTGCTGACAGGAGTCATCTGACCAATGACGCACCCCGCTCCACGACGGGCGTGGGACACCGTGGGACACGCGCAACGCGGCTGACCTGTGCAAACGTGACCGTGATCCGGGGCCGTGGGGCGGGACGGGGTACGGTGTCGCACGTGTCGGGGCCGCGGGAACAGCTGGTGGGGCAGCTCGCCAGGATCAAGGACCTCAGCGGGCTCAGCCTGCGTGCCCTCGCGTCCAGGGCGAGCCTGAGCAGTTCGTCGCTGTCGCGGTACCTGTCGGGCCAGCTGGTCCCGCCGTGGGAAGCGGTCGTCGCGCTGTGCCGGGCCGTGGGACGCGACCCGCGGCCGCTGCGCGCGGTGTGGGCGGAGGCGTCGAAGGCGGGCGCCGCTCCCCCGCCGCGCCGCAACGACCTGCCCGCGGACCTGTTCGACTTCACCGGGCGCGAGGCGGAGTCCGCGCTCGTCGAGGAGCTGCTGCGCACCGCCGGGGCGGTCGCGATCGACGGCATGGGCGGCGTCGGCAAGACCAGCCTGGCCGTGCACGTCGCGCACCGCCTCGCTCCCGCGTATCCGGACGGCGGGCTGTATCTGGATCTGCACGGCTTCACGCCGGGCCACGAGCCGCTCGACGCGCCCGCGGCGCTGGGCCGGCTCCTCGCCGCGCTCGGCGTCGACCACCCGCCGGCCGGTGTCACCGAGCGGGCCGCCCTGTGGCGTTCGGAGCTGTCGCGGCGGCGGGCGCTCGTCGTGCTCGACAACGCCGTCGACGCGGAGCAGGTGCGACCGCTGCTGCCCGGAGCGGGCAGGTCCGCGGTCCTCGTCACCAGCCGCAACCGGCTCGTCACCCTCGACGGGGTGCCGCCGGTGTCCCTGGAACCCCTCGCCGCCGGCGACGCGGCGAGCCTGTTCGGGCGCGCGGCCGGGCTCACCACCACCGAGGACGCCATCGCCGTCGGGCAGGTGCTGCGGCAGTGCGGCGGGCTGCCGCTCGCGCTGCGGATGGCGGGCGCGCGGCTGCGGCACCGGCCCGGCTGGACCGTCGCGGTGCTCGCCGAGCGGCTGCGGGACACCACCGGCCGGTTCGACGCGGTGTTCGGCATGTCGCTGCAGCAGCTCGACCCGGCGCAGCGGCGCATGTTCCGGCTGCTCGGCGTGCTGCCCGGCGCCGACTTCGACGCGCCGGTCGCGGCCGCTCTCGCCGGCACGCGGGCGGGTGTCGGCGACGCGCTGGACGAGCTCGTCGACGCGCACCTGCTGCAGGAGCTCTCGCCGGGCCGGTTCCGGATGCACGACCTGATCCGTCAGTACGCCGCCGACCTCGCCGCCGACGAGGAGCCGCAGGCCGACGCGGCGCTGCGCCGGGTCCTGGAGCACTACCTGACGCAGGCCGTCGCGCACGACCGGACGCTGCCGTCGCCGCAGCGGCCGCGGCCGGAGCCGGGCGATCCGGCGAAGGCCATGGACTGGTTCGACCTCGAATACGTGAACCTGGTCGCCTGCGTCGACGCCGCCGTGCGGCTCGGCGCGGACGAGGTCGCCGCCGGGCTGCCGCAGGCGATGCGGGTCTGGTTCTTCCGGCACCGCGGCACCGACGACCAGGCCCGCCTCCTCGATGCCGCGGCGGCGGCCGCCGGGCGGCTCGGCCGCGGCCAGGAGCGGGCAGCGCTGCTGGCGGACCTCGGTTACGCCCGCGCCGCCGCCGGCCGCCCCACCGACGCCCTGGCCGCATACGAACAAGCCGAGCAGGGGGGCGCGGACGACGAGCTCACCGCAGGGCTGGCGCTGCGCATCGGCCTGGCCCGCCGCGACCTCGGCGACCTCCAGGAGGCGCAGGCCCAGTTCCGGCGGGCCCGGGAGCTGTTCGAGAAGCTCGGCCGGGCGCCCGGGCAGGCGCAGGCCCTCGCCTTCGACGGCTGGGTGACGCTACACCTCGGCAACCCCACCGAAGCCGTCGAGCTGGCCCAGGCGTCGATCGCGCTCGCCAACGGGCCGGCCAGGATCACCGGGCTCGTCACGCTCGGCGTCGCACTGACGACCCGCGAACCCGTGGAGGAGGCGCTGCGGCTGGCCGAGGAGCACAACCTGGCACACAACCAGGCGCTGTGCCACAACGCCCTCGGCGTCGTCCTGCGCCTCCAGGGCCGGCTCGACGAGGCCCTGGAGCATCACCGGCGCGCCTTCGAGCTGCTCGAACCCCTCGCCGAGGTGCAGCTGGAGATCGACTGCCTGCACGCGTACGCCGAGACGTGCCGCGCCGCCGGCCGCCGCGACGAGGCGCTGACCCTGCTCGACCGGACGATCGCCCTGGCGCAGGACCTGGACCGGCCGCACGACGAGCGGCTCGCGCGTGCGGCCCGCCAGGCCCTGCTGGAAACCGTCTAACGCTGGAAGTAGTCGCCGTTCCAGGTGTACCGCACCTGCCGCGTCGCCTCGCCCGGTCGGTAGACCAGCAGCGTGAGCAGGCCGTTCACGTGCGACCAGCCGGCCACGGTCGTACCCTCCGGCGGCCGGACGGCATCGATCGCACGCAGTGACCCGTCGAGCACCGCCACGAAGCCGTGGCCCGGGTCCTTGTCGGTGCGGCCACAGGTGATCGACACCAGCAGCCGCCGCGTTCCGTCACCGTCGAGGTCGACGAGGTGCTGCTCCGAGTCCGGCGCGGTCGGCTGGAACAGGTCCCAGGTCGTGCCGGCCGCGGTGGCGCGCTGCTCCGCGTCGAACCGCACCGGCTCCGGCGGCGCGGGGCAGCCGGTCAGCCCGGCGACCGGGCTCAGGTCGAGCGGCGTCACGATCCCCGGCAGGCCGGAGTCCACCTCGGTGAACGCCTGGCCGGTCCACCGGAACGCGCGGGCGGCGCCGAGCGCGTAGTCCCAGCCCGTGTGCCACGGCTTCACGTCGGTGACGAGCCGTCCGTTGTCGATCCAGCGGTCGGCGTAGATCGCGCCACGCGGACCGACCCACCCGACCGCGCGCAACGTCGCGCCGTCGCGGCGGACGACGAGCAGCTGTCCCTGCCCGTCGCCGGAGTCCTCCTCCGTCTGCCAGCAGGTGGCGTGCAGGACCGCTTCGGGCTGCCCGTCGGCGGTGAGATCGCCATACACCACCGGCCGCGGATCGACCGAGACCTTCGGCCATCCCGTCGCGGGACCCATGATCATGTCCGCCACCCCATTGAAGTCCTGCTTGCGGAGGGTGACCGGACCGGACGGGCAGCCCTGCTGCGCCGGCAGGGTGACCGTCGCGGTCGCCCAGTCAACCCCGGCCCAGTCCGCGGGCGCCTGTGGGGTCTGCCTGGCGTCGACCGGCCTGCTCGGTCTGGCGGCGGCGGATGGTGTACCGGTGTGCGACGGGCTGTCCGAGCCGCCCGGCAACGGCGGCGGTGTCTGCGACGCCCCGCCGTTCCAGATCAGGCCGCCGCCGACGAGGACGGCACCCACCACGGCCGCGGCGCCCAGGGCGGTAGCCGTCCGGCGGGTGCGCAGGCGGCGCTCGGCGCGGCGGCGCACCTGGGCGCCCGTGGGTGGCGCGACGGCGCTGCCGACGTCCGCTCGCAGCCGCGACAGTGCCTGGGTCAGGTCGTCAGTCACGGTGGGTCACCTCCTCGGTGGTGTGGGCCAGCTGGGCGGCGAGCGTCGCGCGCCCCCGGTGCAGCCACGACTTGACGGTGCCGACGGCGGCGTCCATCTCCCGCGCCACGTCGGCGACCGGCAGATCGATCAGGTGGTGCAGGACGACTGCCCGCCGCTGGTCGGCGGGCAGCAGGCGCAGCGCGGCGACGAGCGCGACGTGGTCGGGGCTCAGCGGCGGGACGTCGGTGGTGCGTTCCCGGCCGAGGTGCGCGCGGGCGACCCTGCTCCGCCGCCACCGGGACGTGGCGAGGTTGCCCGCGACCCTGCGGATCCAGGCGAGCGGGTCGTCGTAGCGGGACACGTCGCGCCAGCGTTGCCAGGCGCGGCAGAAGGCCTCCTGGGCGAGGTCCTGCGCTTCGGCGAGGTCGCCGGTGAGCGCGTACACCATGGCGACGACGTCGCCGTAGCGTGCGTCGTAGAGCGCGTCGAAGTCGGCCGCGGCCGGCGGCGGCCTGTCGGGGGCGCGGCGGTCGTACTCGGGCATGTCACGTCACACGCTATGCCCGTCTATCCGGTTGCGGCGGCCACCGCCGGCTTCGGGGGAACTGTCGCCGTCCGGACACTCAGCACCACGGTGGTCAGCAGGACGAGCTCGCCGAGGTTGCCGAGCCACGGGACCGCGAACCCCGCGGCCGCCGCCGCGAACATGGCGACCGCCCCGGCGAACAGCCACGGCCACCCGTCGCGCCGCCACAGCACGACGCCGACGCCGATGAGCACGAGGATCGCCACGATCGCCGGCACCGGCGGCCCGGCCGCATTGTCGTTGACGTAGCGCAGCGTGTCCGCGTACCGCTCGGGCACCGGCCGCAGCCGCACTATGTCGGTCCAGATCCCCAGCGCGACCAGCAGCCCGGCGAGCACCGTCAGCACCTTGCGCCCGCCGTGGGCGAGCCCGGCCCCGACGACGATGAGCAGCGGCGTGAACAGGGCATGCCCCACATACCGGCCCACGTTGAGCCCTTCGAGCGCGGCGCCCTCACCGACCAGCCGGCCTGCCGCGATCACGCCGTTGTCGTAGACGAGCGCCGCCGCGACGACCACGACGACCCAGGCCCGCAGCCGCACCGCGGCGATCCCGGCGCCGAGCGTGCCGGCCGCCAGCACCGCGTAGATCAGGGACACCATGACCGGCCCACCGTTTCACTGGTAGAAACATAGTTCCGCTCACGGCAACGTACGGCCCGCGCGGTCACCGGTCAATCACTCCTGCCGCCATCGTGGGCCGAGGGCGTCGACGTCATCTACCACGGCGCGGATCTGATGGATTACATCGACCGCGAGTCCGCCTTGGACGACGACCCCGACGGGGAGCCCGAGCCTTGGCGCTGGCGGGCGCCGGTGGTGGGATGCACAGGTAGGCGCACCGAACGTTCGTTGCGGATAGCACAGAGCGGTTCGCCGGCAAGGTTCTGGCCGTGCAGCCAGGCTATGTCCGGCGCGCACGCGCCTGTCGTTGGTGAGGCGACTATGGTTCGCCCGTGGATGCCAAAACTGACGAGTTGAGGGCTGCGCACGATGTGCTGGCGGAGTTCTATGCCGACCGGCTGGCCGGAGCCCTGGAGGGCATGCCCGTCGATCGGGCGGTGCTCAGCCTGTTCTGCGAGTTGACCCTCGCGGCGGATCTGGGCAGCAGCGTCGGGGACGTCGGTTGCGGGACGGGGCTGCTCGCGCCCTACCTGGCAGCCAAGGGTCTGTCCCCGCGCGGGGTCGATCTGTCGCCCGAGATGGTCCGGGTGGCGCAGCGTGACCATCCGGACTTCGCCTTCGACGTTGCCGACCTGCGAAGTCTGCCCTTCGAGGATGCCTCGTTGGCAGGGGTGGTCTGTTGGTACTCGCTGATCTTCCTCGCGCCTTCCGACAGAGCCGTCGCCTTCAGCGAACTCGCCCGCGTGGTCAAACCCGGAGGTTATCTGGTGACCGCGTTCAAGGCCGGTGACGGTAGTCTCCGGCGCGCTGGCCGCAGCGCCGGCCTCGGTGTCGAGTTCGATGCGTACTGGCTGTCGCCGCAAGAGATGGAGCAGCGGGTGACGGAGGCCGGCTTCGCGACGGTGTTCTGGGGCGGCCGGCCTGCTGAGGGACACGAATCTACGCCGCAAGGCTATTTGCTCGCTCGGAGGACGTGAAGCCGGCGTGGACGCTGTGGCCGCTGCGGCACGGATCAACGGGGAACGCGGAAGCCGGTCGCTGACCTCCCGTTCAGACGGACAGCCCGCAGCCCCGGCGCACCAGCTCGGACCAGGAGCTGCCGCCGACCTCGATCGCCGCCGTCACCGGGCGCCGCACACCGTCCGCGGTGACCGCCGACAGCCCGACCGGCAGCGGCCGGCTCCCGGCGTCCTCCGCGCACGTGATGGTGGCGCTCACCGTGAACCAGGCCCTCGCCCCCGGCGCGATCCGGTGCTCGCCCCAGACCATGACGTCGGCGACCACGCCTGCCCCGGCGACCTCGACCGCCCGCGGTCCGCCGTTGACGACGGCGACGCTGCCCTCGATGGTGACCCGCTCACCGTCGCCCGCGCCGGAATTGGCCCCGGCGACGGCGACGAACAGCGACACCGCGGCCGCCTGACGCTCCCGCTGCCGCGCGGCCTCCCACCGCTGCGCCACACCCGCGCCCACCGCGGCGGCCAGCAGGACGAGCACCACCACGCCGGGCAGCGGCACCGCGCGCCTCGCGGCCCGGCGCCACCGCAGCATGGCGCCCGGCCGGTCCTCACGCACGTCGTCGAGATCGATGACACCGGCCGGCTCGTCCACCGGCACACCGTATCGAAGCGGGTTCAGGCGCGCATGGCCGGTGAGTGGTACACCGACGGGACGCGGAAGCCGGCGCACCACTCCGTGAGCCGGGCGGCCTCGAGGTCCAGGGCGCGGCGGGCGGCGGGCGGCACGTCCTGCAGCAGGCGGACCTCGACGACGCCGGCCGGGTCCTGGACCCAGCAGCCGACGACGCGGCCGTCGACCCAGGCGGTCGTGCCGGCGTTGCCCCGCCGGTCGAAGACCTCCGCGCGGTGCGGAGCGAGGTAGAAGTCGCGGTGCTGCCAGCCCATCACGGTCGGATCGAGGACCGGGAGCAGCGCGGCCCACGGGCCCGGGTCGGGGACGTCGTCGAGGTCGTCCGGCAGGAGCCAGCCGGTGCCACCGCCGTCGAGGGACACGGCGACCGCGTCGAGGGAGGCGAGAGCGGCCCGCACGATCGCCTTGGTCGCGCCGAGCCACCAGACGAGGTCGTCCTCGGTGCCGGGACCGAACGTGACGAGCCAGCGCCGCACGATCTCCCGGTAGCCGTCCGCGGCCGTCCACCAGGCGGGCGGTTCGGGCAGCCACTGCCGCATGAGGGTCCACCGCGGGCGGGACACGTGCCAGCCGAACGTGTTCGTCCCGCGCACGACGTCGGCGGAGGCGCTGAGGTACGTGAGGACGCGCGACGCAGCCCGGGGGTCGGCGGTGGTGATCTCGAGCGTCGCGTCGATCATCGGCACCCCACGGCGGAGGTCGGTGGCCTGCAGGCCGCCGGGCGCGGCGTCGAGGGCGTCCAGGACGGCGGCGCGGGCCCGGTCGAGCCAGTCGCCGCCGTCGGTGCCGAGGCCGGCGGTGACGACGTCCTTGACGAGGCGGGTCCGCTCGTTGGCGGCGACCCGGGCCGACGCGCTCGGCCACACCGCCGGTAGCAGGTCCCGGGGAAACACGAAGAGTGTCCGGCGCATCGCGAGCTGTTTGACCAGCGTCCGGTCCTGATACAGCGAACGGTCCACGTCGGCGGGCAGCACCGACGCGGACCGGGCCTGACAGGACAGGTAGACGGTCGCCGGCTCGGTGGCGTGCAGGACCGTCATCGCCTCGGTGACGGCCTCGGGCGAGCCGACCCGGAACGCCGGAGCGAGCGCGTGCCGGACCGCCAGCCTGGCGCGGCGTTGATCGTCGGACACGTGGCGCATCCCGGACATGCTGCCACAGGGCGGCGGACCCAACGCCCGCCGCGGCGGCGCGGCACGACGGCGGACCAGGCATCCGTCGCCGGACGGAGCGGCTGCCGGAGCCGGGGTCAGGACGTCAGGTGCGGGCGGTGCCGAGGGCGGTCTGGATGGCCTGGACGAGGACGCTGACCACGAGGGCGACCGACGGCCGGATCGAGGACTCCTCCATGCTGACCGCACCGGTGAAGCCGGCGTTGTCGCTGATCTGCTGGAGACGGTCGTGGGCGGCGGCCGCGTCGGCGCCGCTGAGGCCGAGCGCGGGCTCCATCCGCACCGCCGCGACCAGCGCCGCGAGCGCCGCGGTGCGCTCGTCGGGGATGTCGTCGCCGGTCAGCGCGCGGCCGAGGCGGGCGCGCAGCTCGATCTCGACCGTCGCGTCGGCGGTCGGATACCGGTGGATGTGGATGAAGCCGAGCGTCGTCTCGTCGATGTCCACGAGAATCCCGCGACCGCACAGGTCGGCGAGGACCCGGTCGCGCAGCCCGTGCCGGAGCCGCTGCAGCCACGACGACGGCGTGTGCGGCGTGTCGGCGACGACGCGCGCGAGCACCTCGTCGGCGATCGGCTCGCCGGTCGGCGTGTCCTTGACGACCACGATCATCCCGCCGGCATACGCCAGCCGTCCGGCGAGCGCCAGATCGACCAGGACCCCGGCGGCCATGCCCAGGTCAAGGCCGATGTGGGAGCCGGTGGCCTTCCCGGTGTCGTCATCGTAGGCGAGCAGCAGCAGCTCCTCCGCCAGTGCAACGGAACTCATGGCTCGGAACGGTAGCGCGCGTGCGCTCGTCCCGCATTACCGTGTCGGTCAGCTTGCACGGCGCTAGGGTCGGACGCGGGCTCGGGCCCGGGCGCCGGTGGCGAGCAGGAGCAGGAGGCCGGCCGCGCAGAGGGCGGCCCCCATGCCGTAGGCGGACCGGTAGCCGAAGTGCGCGGCCACGCCGAACAGCGGGCCCGCGATGATCGCACCGATCGGGAACGTGTTGGTGTAGAGCGTCGTGGCCCGGCCCGGCTCGCCGGGCAGCAGGTCCTGCACGTAGGTGATGGCGACGCCGGAGATCGCGGCGATGAACAGCGCGTTGACGATCTGGGCGGAGGCCAGGACCCAGATGTTCGGCGCGACGAAGGCGATCGCATAGTAGGCGACCCCGCACGCTGCGCCGATGAGGATCAGCGGCCGCAGCGGGAACCGGGTCGTCAGCGCGCCGAGGCCGAGCATCAGCGGGATCTCCAGGGCGGCGCAGAGACCGAGGATGAGGCCCGCGTTGGAGGCGTCGCTGTGCAGGTCCTGATCGACGAACAGCGGCAGCGCCTGGACACCCAGCGTCATCGGCACCTGTACCAGCACGAACGCGACGATCGTGAGCGGCAGCACCCACCGGTGCGGCGGCGGCTGGGCCGGCACCGCCGGGACGTCCTGCGACGCCGCGGGCACGTCCGTGACCGTGGCGGGAGCGTCGATGTCGTCGAGCCAGACCACCGCGATCAGCGCCGCGACGGCGTACGTGACGGCGGCCAGGCCGTACACGAGACGGAACCCACCGACGTCGAGCAGCACCGCGGCGAGCGCGGGGCCACCGACCCACGCGAGGGAGAAGACGGTCCGCATGGCGCTGATACCCATGGCCGCGCGGCCGGGGTTGTCGCGTTCGAGGATCTGCCGCGCGTACGCGAAGGACTGCGGAAACAGGCAGCCGGCGACCGCGTACGCGGGGACGGACACGGCGAGCAGCACCCAGTAGTCGCGGACGAACATCGCCACCAGGCTGCCCGCGATGCCGGCGACCGCACCGGCGATGAGGAGCTTGCGGCGGATCGGCCACCGGTCCGACGCCCGGCCGATCAGCGAGGCCACGAGCACGCCGCTGAGCGGCGAGGCGATGAGGAAGACGGTGACCTGGACCGGGCTCGCGTGCACGGCGGTGCTGAGGAACAGCGCCATGAACGGGAAGACGACCGCGACGGAGATGCCGACGGCGAGGAACATCAGCCCGAGCGGCAGCAGGGCAGGACTGAGCGGCCGCTGACGCGGCGGAGCGGCCAGGGTCATGGCGGCACTGTACCGCTATAGATCCCGGTCGCGCGACCCGGTTTCACGCGTCTTTCACGAGCGGGGCCGCACGAGACCGGCATCGAACGCGGCGATCACCAACTGGGCCCTGTCCCGCGCCGCGAGCTTGGCCAGCAGATGCGTGATGTGCGACTTCACCGTCTTCACGGAGATCATCAACGCGGTCGCGATCTCGTCGTTGGACAGGCCGCCGCCGATCAGGGTCAGCACCTCCACCTCCCGGCCGGTGAGCCGCCGCAGCGCCGCCGTCGGCCGGTCCGGGCGGGGCGCGGCGACGTAGTGCGCGACGAGCCGGGTGAGGATCGACGGCGCGAAGAGCGACTCGCCGCGGTGCGTGCGGCGGATGGCCTCGAGCAGTTCCGCGGGGCGGGCGTCCTTGAGCAGGAAGCCGGACGCGCCCGCGTGCAACGCCTCGTAGACGTACTCGTCGAGCTCGAACATGCTGAGCACCAGCACCCGCGCGGCGGCCAGCGCCGGGTCGGCGCAGATGCGGCGGGTCGCCTCGAGGCCGTCCAGGCGCGGCATCCGCACGTCCATCAGGATCACGTCGGGGCGGGCCGGCCTCGCCTGCCGCACGGCGTCGGCGCCGTCGCCGGCCTCCGCGACGACCAGCAGGTCCGGCTCGTTGTTGATGATCATCGCGAGGCTGTGCCTGAGCAGCGGCTGGTCGTCTACCAGCATGACCCTGACGGCGTTCACGCGGCGTGGTCCGGAATGCGTGCGGTCACCCGGAAGCCCCCGCCGACCGGTCCGGCGGTCAGGGTGCCGTCGAGGCTGGTGATCCGCTCCCGCAGGCCGACCAGGCCGTGCCCGGCACCCGGCGACGGCCGCCAGCCGTCCTGCGGCGGTCCCGGGTCCACCACCGCCACCACCACGGACCGCCCGTCCCGGCGGACCGTCACCTGGACGTCGGTCGGGCCCGCATACCGGGCGGCGTTGCTCAGCGCCTCCCGGACGGTCTTGCACACGGCGACCTGCACGCCCTGCGACACCTCGCCGAGGTGCGGGTCGACGGTGAGCCGGGTCCGCAGCCCGGCCACCGCCGCGCCGGCCACGATCGCCGGCAGGTCGTCGAGGCCGTCCAGCGGCGCCCGGGCGGTCGGCGAGCGCAGCACCGTCAGCATCCGGCGCAGCTCCGCGGTCGCGTGCCGGCTCGCGTCCTCGATGTCGGTCAGCGCCGCCTCGACCTCGGCGGGCTTCGGCAGGTGCCGGGTCGACGCCGCACGTACCGTGATCAGCCCGAGCCCGTGGGAGACGATGTCGTGCAGGTCGCCGGCGATCCGCAGCCGCTCGGCGAGCACCGCCTCCGCCGCCGCCCACGCGGTGAGGCGCGACTCGTACGCGGCGCGGTCGGCCCGCGAGCGGCGCACGGCCCACAGGGCGGCCGTGACGGCGCAGGCGACCATGACCCACGGCAGCACGACCGAGCCGGGGCCGTCCCCGCCGACCGTGCACATCACGGCGAGCAGGACCACACCCACGACGACGAGCACCGGCAGGGCGCTGGGGCGTCCCGACGGACGCGGATGGGCGTTCATCACGCCGACTGTAGTTCTCGGACCAGGGTCTGACGGCCCACGGTCGCAGGCCGCCCCGACGATCGGAGTCCGGGCCGATGCCGGGGACACACGGGCGCCGGTTGACTCGTCCTATGATCACGATCGATCGCGTCAGCAAACGCAAGGGCAGGACGCGGATCCTGCACGACGTCACGTTCGAGGCCCGGCCCGGCCGGGTCACCGGGTTCCTCGGGCAGAACGGCGCCGGCAAGACGTCGACGCTGCGCATTCTGCTCGGCCTGGACCGGCCCGAGCACGGCACCGCGCTCGTCTGCGGGCGGCCCTACCGCGACCTGGACCGCCCCCTCACGACCGTCGGTGCGCTGCTGGACGGCAGCGGCGCGCACCGCGCCCGCACGGCCCGCGCCCACCTGCGCTGGGTCGCGGCCAGCAACGGCCTGCCGGGCTCCCGTGTCGCGGAGGTCCTGGAGACCGTCGGCCTGACCGGCGAGGGCCGCAAGCGCGCCGGCCGCTACTCCCTCGGCATGAGCCGCCGGCTCGGCCTGGCCACCGCGCTGCTCGGCGACCCGGCGGTGCTCGTCCTCGACGAGCCCGTCAACGGCCTCGACCCCGCCGGGATCCGCTGGACACGGCAGTTCCTGCGGGACCAGGCCGCGCAGGGGCGCACGGTCCTGCTGTCCAGCCATCTGATGGGCGAGCTGGCCGAGACCGCCGACGACGTCGTCGTCATCCACCATGGCCGGATCGTGGCCCAGGGCGGGCTCGCCGAGGTCACCGGTGAGCACGCCACCCTGGAGGACGCGTTCTTCGCCCTCACCGCCGGCGGTGCGTCGTGGTGACCGGCGTGCACGCCGAGCTCCGCAAGCTGCTCGGCCTGCCGACCGCCTGGATCGGCATCGTCCTGGGTACCCTGCTCGCCCCGGTCGTCGTGCTGCTGAACGCGCCGTACATCCGCCGCGGCATCGACGACGGCACCATCACCGACACGTCGGACCTGGGCCTGCAGGACCTGGGCGTCGGCCTCATCGGCCCGATGGTCCTCGGCGTCGTCGTCATCAGCAGCGAGTACACCAACACCGGCCACGACGCGCCGCGCGCCCGGCAGCTGACCGCGACCCTCACCGCGATGCCCGGCCGGCTGCGCCTGCTCGCCGCGAAGACCGCTGCCCTCGCGCTGGTCGCCGCGGTCCAGGCCACGGTCACCGCCACGGCCGCCCTCACCCTCACCGAGGTCCTGCACGGCGACCGCGTGTCGGCACCGGCGCCCGGGCGGGTCGCCGCCGCGGTCCTGTACTGGACGCTGATCGCCCTGCTCGCGTTCGCCGTCACGCTCATCACCCGCAACGGCGTCGTGCCGCTCACGTTCCTCATCGTGAACAGCACGGTGGTGTCCGTGTCGTACCTGCTGACGAAGGTCACCGACGCGGCCGCGTACCTGCCGGACATCGTCGGCGCGCAGATGTTCCTGCACACGCCGGACTTCCCGGTCCGCATCGCCCCGGTCACCGCCGGCCTGGTGATGACCGCGTGGATCGCCGCGCTGCTCGCGGTGGGTGCGGTCCTGTTCCAGCGGCGCGACGCGTGACGCTCCTGCACGCCGAGCTGCGCAAGCTGGTGACCTTGCCGTCGCTGCGGCTGACGGCCCTGCTGACCCTGCTTGCCTCGCTGCTGCTGATGTACCTGGAGGCCCCGCGACCGCTCCGATACGTCCAGGCCGGATTCCTGGTCCTCGGCGTCCTCGCCGCGGCGTCCGAGCACCAGGGCGGCGACCAGATCCGCGCGACGCTGCTCGCCATGCCGCGCCGCCTCCGCCTGTACGCGGCGAAGGTCGCCGCCCTCGCCGTGGTGGCGGCACCGGTGGCGCTCCTGGCCTCCGCTCCCGACGCCGGCTACCTGGTCCTCACCGCCCTGCTCGGCGGTGCCGCCGGCACCCTGATCCGCCGCGCGGAGGCGGCCGCCGTGCTGGTCCTCGTCGTGTACTTCATCGTGTGCCCCCTCCTGCGCGGCAGGTTCTCCTACCCGCCCGACCATGCCGCTTCCGGCGCGCCGGCCGTGTGGGCGGCGGGTGCCGTCACCCTCGCGGGGTACGTGTTCCACCGGCGCGACGCATAAAGTTCGGCGAACCTGTCGAGAATGTGGTGTCGGCTCCGTCCCAGAGGGACAACACGGTCACGACACCGAAGGAGCACATCGTGAAGTACCTGCTGCTGAAGCACTACCGTGGCGGTCCCACCCCGGTCGAGGACTACCCGCCGATGGACCAGTGGGCACCTGACGAGGTCGACGCGCACATCCAGTACATGCGCGACTTCGCGAACAAGCTGCAGCAGTCCGGCGAGTTCGTCGACGAGCGGGCCCTGACCGCCGAGGGCGCCTTCGTCCGCCACGACGGGGAGGGCCGCCCGCCGGTGACCGACGGGCCGTTCGCCGAGACGAAGGACCTCATCGCCGGCTGGATGATCATCGACGTGGCGTCGTGGGACCGGGCGGTCGAGCTGGCCGGCGAGCTGTCGGCCGCGCCCGGGCACCGTGGCCGGCCGGTGCGCGAGTGGCTCGAGGTCCGGCCGCTGTTCTCCGAGTCCTTCAACGCCACCGAGTGAACGAGTCGCTGCTGCGGGAGCTCGTGCCCGCGGTCATCGGGGTCCTCGTCCGGCGCGGAGCGGATTTCGCGTCGGCCGAGGACGCCGTGCAGGAGGCCCTGATCCGCGCCCTGCGGGTGTGGCCGGACGACCCGCCCCGCGACCCGAAGGCGTGGCTCGTCGCGGCCGCCTGGCATAAGTTCGTCGACGCCGCCCGCGCCGAGGCGTCCCGCCGCGGCCGGGAGGTCGCCGTGCAGGTCGAGCCGCCCGCGGGACCCGCGCCCGAGACCGACGACACGCTGCGGCTCTACTTCCTGTGCGCGCACCCCGCCCTGGCGCCCGCGTCGGCGGTCGCGCTCACGCTGCGCGCGGTCGGCGGGCTGACCACGCGGCAGATCGCGTCCGCCTACCTCGTCCCGGAGGCGACCATGGCGCAGCGGATCAGCCGCGCGAAGCGCCGCATCGACGGCGAGCCGCTCGACCGTCCCGGCGACCTCGCGACGGTGCTGCGCGTGCTGTACCTCGTGTTCAACGAGGGCTACAGCGGCGACGTCGACCTGGCCGCCGAGGCGATCCGGCTCACCCGCCAGCTGGCCGCCCTCACCGACGCTCCCGAGGTCGCCGGGCTGCTCGCGCTCATGCTGCTGCACCACGCCCGGCGCGCCTCACGGACCGGGCCGGGCGGCCGCCTGGTGCCGCTCGGCTCGCAGGACCGGACCCTCTGGGACACCGCCCTGATCGCCGAGGGCGTCGCGATCCTGCAGGCGGCGCTGGCCCGCGACCAGCTCGGCCAATACCAGGCGCAGGCCGCGATCGCCGCCCTGCACGCCGACGCCCGCACGCCGGAGTCGACCGACTGGGTCCAGATCGTCGAGTGGTACGACGAACTGCTCCCCCTCAGCGGCGACAGTCCCGTGGTGCGGCTCAACCGGGCGGTCGCGGTCGGCGAGGCCGACGGCCCCCGCGCCGGCCTCGCCGCGCTGTCCCACGTGGACCCGGACGTCCCCCGCCACGCCGCTGCGGCGGCGTACCTGCACGAACGCGCCGGCGACGCCGAACGGGCGGCCGAGCTGTACGCCGCGGCCGCCCGCCTCGCGACCAGCGTGCCGGAACGCGACCACCTCACCAGGGAGGCCGCCCGCGTCCGGCACCCCTGACCGCCGGCGATCCCTGTCAGTTGGCGATCACGAAGTGGAAGTCCTGCGTCGACACCTTGCCGTACGCGTGGGCGGGGCCGGCGCCGAGCAGGACCGACGCGGCCGCCGCCGCGAGTGCGACAGCTGCGATGCGGGCAAATTTGCGATGCATGGTTCGCTCCTCAGGTTGATCCGATGGTTCGGCCCGCCACGCTAGAAGCCCGACGGGCCGCCGCCACCCCTGCTGATCAACATCCGACTCCAGGCGTTGCCGCGCAACCACACCGGCGCCTCACGAGTCCCGCCGCGACCGACGGCCGGCCCTGACCAAACGTCAGTGGGCGTTCGGTACACCGGCGAACGTCGAAGGGACGGAGAGGCTGTGCCATCTGGGCAGCGGCCAGATGGTGACGAAGGCGCGGCCCACCACGCGGTCGACGGGGACGGTGCCGCTGGCTGCGGGCAGGTGGGCGCGGGAGTCGGCGGAGGCGCTGCGGTGGTCGCCCATGACGAAGAGGCGGCCGGCGGCGACCGTCACGTCGAACGGGGTCGTGGAAGGCGCATCGCCGGGGTAGAGGTAGTCCTCGTCGAGGGCGGTGCCGTTGACGGTGATGCGGTGCTGGTCGTCGCAGCAGATGACGCGGTCGCCGGCGACGCCGATGACGCGTTTGATGTAGTCCTCGTCGGTGCCCGCGGACCATTCGGCGGGCGGGCGGAAGACGATGATCTCACCGCGGGCCGGGTCGCGGAAGCGGTAGAGCACCTTGTTGACGATGACCTTGTCGTCGATGACCAGCGTCTGCTCCATCGAGCCCGACGGGATGAAGAACGTCTGGATCAGATACGTCCTCACGACGATCGCGATCAGCGCCGCCACCACGAGCATGATGATGTTCGACGTCCAGCGCGACCGCCCGCTCTTCACATTCCCCGTCGCAGGCACGCGCGCAGCGTACATCGTCGATGCCAGTAGATGGTGTAGAGCCTGCGGGCGCGGGCATCTGACGGGGTCCCACAAAGAGCCCGGAAAGGGAGCGATCGCGATGTCGCACCACCTCGACTCCCCCGCCGCCAGGCGAGACGTCCGCCTGGACATCAGCGACCTGTACGTCTTCCGCGGCGAGCGCGGCACCGTGTTCGTCATGAACGTCAACCACTCGATCGCCACGGAGGTCACCGGCCACCGGGTGCCGGCGGGGTTCCACCCGGACGCGCAGTACGAGTTCAAGGTGGACACCAACGGCGACGCGATCGAGGACCTCACCTTCCGGTTCACCTTCGACGGTCCGGCGCTGCGGTTGCACGGGCTCGCCGGTACGCACGCCACGCACCCCGAGGCGCGCGGGACGCTGCTGGCCGAGGGCGACGTCGGCACGACCGTCGAGGGTCCCGACGGGCTGCGGTTGTGGACGGGCAGGGCGGGCGACCCGTTCTGGATCGAGCCCGGCGTCCTGCACGCGGTCGGCCACGCCCTGACCGACGGCACCCGCGCCGACCTGCCGAGCACGGCGCGGGCGCAGAACCTGTTCGCCGGTCACACGGTGTACAGCATCGTGCTCGAGCTGCCGGACCGGCAGCTGCCGTATCCGCACAGCGTGAACGTCTGGGCCCGGACGAACCTCGCGACCGACGCCGGCGGCTGGCGGCAGGTCAACCGCGCGGGTCACCCGATGATCCATCCGCTGTTCACCCAGTTCCACGAGGACCTGGGCGACGAGCTCAACGCGACCGAGCCGGCGGACGACGCCGCCAACTACGGCAAGCTGTTCGCCGACACGGTGGCGGCGGTCGTCGCGGCCTACGGCACGGCGACGGATCCGGGCGCATACGGGGCGTCCGTCGCGGCGCGGCTGCTGCCCGATGTGCTGCCGTACACGGTGGGGACGCCGGCGGTGTACGGCTT
Organism: Dactylosporangium sp. NPDC005555; assembly: GCF_040605635.1. Taxonomy (NCBI): domain Bacteria; kingdom Bacillati; phylum Actinomycetota; class Actinomycetes; order Micromonosporales; family Micromonosporaceae; genus Dactylosporangium; species Dactylosporangium sp. NPDC005555. The sequence goes on along the minus strand of NZ_JBEXDG010000025.1, from coordinate 22,520 downwards.
CAACGGGTTCAACGGCCGGTCGCTGACCGACAACGCGCCGGACGTCATGTTCTCCCTCGCCACCAACACTCCGGTGACGATCGGCCTGGGCAGTGACTCGGTCACCAGCCCACCGAGGCAGCAGTTCCCCTACGTGCCGCAGGACGGCGGTCCGACCGCCACCGGGTAGGGCAGCCGGGGCCGGCCGCGAACGCGGCCCGCGCTCTCCAGGAGCCGTCCACGACGGCATCAGCCCCGCCGACGCTCGTCGACGGGGCGCTCGCGCGGGGGCGGCCTACAGGTCGAACTCGCCGGGCGCGATGCCGACGGCGAAGCACGCCTCCCGGACGGCCTTCTTCTCGTTGTCGTCGAAGTTGCCGTCCGCGCCGCCGATGATGATGCCGATCTGGATCACCGCGCGGGCGTGGTCGGGCTTTGACTTGATCTTCGCGATCGTGGCGATCGCCTCGACCTTGCCGAACTCGAAGTCGCGGATCAGCCGGTCGGCGTAGAAGGCGAACTTCTGCCGCAGCTCGTCGGGCGGGAAGATGGACAGGATGTCGTTGCTCGTGATCACACCCTCGGTCCGCTGTCGCTCGGCCGGGTCGATGCTGCCGTCGGCCGCGGCGATGAGCGCGCACATCGCCATGCTCGCGTTGGCGAACTCCTTGCTCTTGAACTGGCCGGCCCGGGTCTTGAGCTGGCCGCTCATCTCCTGTGTCCGGCTTTTGAGCTGGTCGAAAAAGCCCATGTCACTCCCCCATCACGTCGGAGGACGCCCGATCCCCACCAGGGCGACCCGCCTTGCAAGCCTACCCACGCCGCCTGGACATCAGCTGTGAACGCGCTGCCCGAGGGCCTGGCCCGGACCGCCCGCGGGTGGGATGAGGCGGCCGAGGGATACGAGGCGTACTACGTCCCGCGGTTCGCCCCGTGGGTCGCGACGGCCGTGGCCGCGGTTACGGGTGTGCCGTTGCCGGACGGGCCGGTGCTGGTGCCGTGCTGCGGCACGTTCCCGGAGCTGGACGCGCTCGCCGCCGCCCTGCCCGGCCGCGGCCTCACCGGCATCGACCTGTCCGCGGGCATGGTCGGCCTGGCGCACGGGCGCGCCGCCGGCCGGCCCGGGGTGACCGTCGAGCAGGGCGACGCGTCGACCCTCGACCCACGCTGGACGGGCCGGTGCGCGGCGGTCGTGTCCGTGTTCGGCCTGCAGCAGCTCCCCGAGCCCGACGCCGCCGTCGCGTCCTGGGCGGCGGCGCTGCGCCCGGGTGGCGTGCTGTCGGTCGTGTTCTGGCCGCGGCACACCGAGGACGAGGGGCCGTTCGCGCTGATCAGCTCGCTCGTGCCGGGCGGCGGCGACGACACCTGGCAGGACCGGCTCGCCCCGGCGCTGGCGGCCGCCGACGCCGTCGTCGAGCGGGACGAGCCGCTGGCTCACCCGATGTCCCACCCGGACGCGGCCACCTTCTTCGACGCCCACACCCGTGACGGGCCGATGCGGCCCCTGGCCACCGCCCGCGGCGAGGCGTTCACCGCGCGGCTGCGGGCCGAGTTCGTGCGCCGCTCCCCCAGCGGCGAGGTGCGGCACCGGCCGAGCGCCCGGCACCTGGTCGCCCGCCGCACCGACCGACCCGCCTGAGGATCTCCACAGTGGACGAACGGGGGCGTCGCACGGCACGGCCCGGCCGGTCCCGGCGAGGACCTCTACGTCGCGGTCGACCTGGACTTTCCCTCCACGGACGCCGCCGAGGCGTTCCTGCGGTTCCTGCGGACGACCGTGTGGTCCAGCCCGCGGAACGCGCCGGCGCTGGCGGGCGCCCCGAGCACCCGCATCTTCGAGACTGCCTGATCAGGCCCGGGCGTCGAGGGCGGCGACCCTGCGCTTGCCGGCGGTCCGGCGGTAACCTGCGTCGAGGAGCTCGCCGATCTCGTCCCAGTCGGTGTCGCCGCCGAGGTCGACCCCGATCCAGCCGCTCGGGCCGAGATACGCCGGGACATAACCGCGGGCGTCCTCCAGCAGCGCCTCCCGCTCGGCCGGGTCGACCAGCACGACGACCGAGTGCTCGTGCTGCTGGTAGACGCCGTCGACCTTGACGGACCCGCCGTAATACGCGAAGACCTTCGTCGTGTGGAACGCCGGGCGCCCGTGGGAGATCTTCTCCGCGGCGTCCGGCAGCGCGAGCGCCAGCGTCCGCACCCGGGCCAGGAACGGGTCGGCGTCGTCGAACATGATGGGATGTGCCACCCCTGCACCATAGCGGCGCTCCACCGCCTCCCGGCCCGAACGCATTAGAGTCGGTGCATGCGAGCGGTTTGGATCACCAGGGCGGGCGGGCCGGAGGTCCTCGAGGTGCGCACGACGCCCGACCCGGCACCCGGGCCGGGCGAGGCCCGCATCCGGGTGCACGCCGCCGGGCTCAACTTCGCCGAGGTCATGGCGCGGCAGGGCCTGTATCCCGACGCCCCGAAGCTGCCGTGCGTGGTCGGCTACGAGGTCGCGGGCGTCGTCGACGCGCTCGGCGCCGGCGTCACCGGCCCGGCGGTCGGCACGCGGGTGCTCGCGCTCGTGCGCTTCGGCGGCCACGCCGAGCTGGTGTGCGCGCCCGTGGCGCAGGTCGTCGAGCTGCCCGACGGGCTCGGCTTCGAGCAGGCCGCCGCCATCCCGCTCAACTATCTCACCGCGTATCACATGCTCTTCCGCGTGGCGAACCTCCGCGCCGGCCAGCGGGTCCTCGTGCACATGGCGGCCGGCGGGGTCGGGCTCGCGGTGCTGCAGCTGTGCCGCACGGTCCCCGACGTGGTGACCTTCGGGACCGCGTCGGCCGCCAAGCACGACGTGCTCCGCGAGTTCGGCTGCACCCATCCCGTCGACTACCGCACGGAGGACTACGCCGCCCGGGTCCGCGCGCTCACCGACGGGGAGGGCGTCGACCTCGTCCTCGATCCGCTCGGCGGGCGGGACTGGAAACGCGGCCTGCGGCTGCTGCGCCCGGTCGGGCAGCTCATCGCGTACGGCTTCGCGAACCTCGCCGGCGGCGAGCGGCGCAGCGTCGTCCGGCTCGCCCGGCAGGCGTCCGGCGTGCCGCTGCTCACGCCGCTCGGCCTGATGAACGACAACCGCACCGTCAGCGGCGTCAACCTCGGCCACCTGTGGGGCCGCCCCGACCTGCTCCGCGAGGAGCTGACGGCGCTCATGGCCCTGTGGCACTCCGGTGACATCAGCCCCCGCATCGACGGCGTGTACCCGTTCGACCGCGCCGCCGACGCCCACCGCCGCCTCGGCGAACGGCAGAACGTCGGCAAGGTGCTGCTGGTGCCCGCCGCCTGACGCCCGTGCGCCGCGGACGGGAGGACGTCCCGTCCGCGGCGCGGGGGTCAGTTCGGCACGATCTGGTAGGTGGCGCCGGCCTGGGTCGGGAAGGAGATGGTGCCGTCGGGGGTGGTGTGGCTGACGGTGCCGCCGCCGACGCGGGTGACCGTCACCGTCCGGCCGGCCCAAGGGTTGCGCAGCGCGAGCGGGCGACCGGCCTGGCTGACGATGTCGACGTAGGTGACCTGGCCGCCGGTGAGCTGGCTGGACACCAGGAACGCGCCCTTCTCACGGAGGTTCACGAACTGGGCGTTGCGGGACGCCGGCCAGACCGGGAAGACCTGGATGACGCCGTTGTCGCTCTGCAGCAGCAGGTTGTCGACGGCCTCCACCGCGCCGGACTTCTCGAGGCCGTGGAACGGGTCGGTGATGCGCAGGTTCGGTCCGAGCTTCTGGTTGATCTGGCCCTTGAGCTGGTCGATGAGGTTCTGCGCGGGGTAGCCGACCCGGGCCGCCTGGGTGAACACCTTCGGGAAGCTGTTGTCCTGGCCCCACGAGTTCATGGCGTTGAGCGTGTTGACGCCGATCTGCCGGTCGGCCGCCGACGAGGCCAGGCCGAGCACCTCGCCGGGGTGGACGAACTCGAGGTTGACGGTGTTGTCACCCGGGTGGATCGGCCGGGTGTCGGAGCCGGCGATCGTGCCGGGGTCGGCGAGCGCGTACACCGTCTGTCCGTTCAGGACGGTCGTCGGCATCGCCGGCAGGCGGGACAGGATGTTCTGCCAGGTGGCGCGCAGGGACGCGTCCGTGTTGAGCTCCGTCGACGCGTCGACGAGTGCCGACAGCAGGTACTTCAGCAGACCCAGGTCCGGGCTGGAGTTACGCCCCCACAGGCCTTCGTGCGGGCCGGACCACAGGTTGTAACGCTGCGTCGCCTGGTCGAGCTCGAGCCAGTGCTGGAAGAACGCCGCCACCTCCTTCAGGAACGGGTAGGCGGTGTTCTGCAGGAACGCCCGGTCGCGCGTGTAGTCGTAGTAGGCGATGTACTGCGTCGCCGCGAACAACGAGTTGCCGACCTGCTGGTGGTAGTTGTTGTCGGCGGTCGAGCCGTACGGTGCGATGCCGACGGGGAACAGCAGCCCGCTGGGCACGCCCCCCGAGGGGAACCGGCGGCCGACGTAGTCGGGCTTGACCCGGTTCAGGTCCTGCTGTGCGCGCCGCCGCGCCTCCGGCACGTACGCGCCGATCAGGTCGAAGTAGGGCAGCGCCAGGTCGGTGCGGTTGGTGGAGTACACGCCGTAGAAGTTGGCCATGTAGTTGTAGTTGAGGTGCATGTCGCCGCTGAACTGCGGCGAATCGCTGGTCGCCCAGATACCGTAGAGGCCCGGCGACATCCTGCCCGCACGGATCGAGGAGCCGAGCAGGTAGAGCGCGCCGTAGTAGTAGCGGTGCAGGACGTCGTCGCCGACGTTGAGGTAGGACCTCAGCCAGTACTGCTTCCACCATTCGACGTGGCTGTTGTACTGCGTGTCGACGGTCGCGCCGGTCTGCGCGTTCGCGAGCGTCTGGGCCGGACCGGCCGTCCCGGTGGGATTCTGCCCGCCGCCGGCGACGGCGGTGACGATCTGGACGGTCTGGCCGGGTCCGAGGTCGAAGGTGAGCCTGGCGGTGGAGCCCGCGACGCTCGGTGTCCCGGTGGCGCCGATCAGCCTGGTGGCGAGGGACGCCTCCGACACCCAGTTCCCGCCGGTCGGCGTGCGGCGGGTCGCCCACGTGGTCTGGCCGTTGACGCCGGCGGTGTTGGTGAAGCCGCCGCGCGCGTCGGCGGCACCGGCGTAGGTCTCGGCCTTCAGCGAGACGGTGCCGGTGCCGGTGGACCGGAGTTGGGTGACGACGAGGTTGTCGGTGGCGGCGGTCCAGGTCTTCATCGTGACCGGCTGCCCGCCGATGGTCATGGTGGTGTCGACGTCGCCCTTGAGGATGTTCTGTTCCTCGCGGAACGCGCCGGACGGCGGTGTCGTCGGCCCGGATCCCGGCCCGTACAGCTCGATCTGGCCGATCCGGGCGCGGGGGTTGGTCTGCGAGTCGGCGGTGGTGCCCTGGGTCGGTTCGGTGATGTTCAGCCGCGCGTACCGCACGTTCTGCGACGCGACGGTCCGGTCGGTCGTCGCCGCGGTGTTGTTCGTGACGGTGTCCACAGTGGACCAGGTGGATCCGTTGGCGGACACCTGCAGCGTGAAGTTCTTCGTGGTGTTCGCCGTCTCCGCCGGGCGGGCCGCGGCGTCGTGCCGGACCACGTACCTGGTGAACGTCTTCGCCGCACCCAGGTCCAGGGTGAGCGTCTGCGGCTTGCCGATCTGCGAGACCCAGCCCTCGTACCCCGCACCCCACTGGCCGCTGACGGCCCGCGACGGCGGGAAGTCCCCGTGGGCGGTGGAGGCGGTGGCGACCGCGCCGAGCGCCAGGTTGCCCGACGGGGTGCTGCCGGCGGGTGCAATGGTGACGCCGCCGAGGGCGACGAACGACGGGTTGGGGTTGCCGGCCCAGAAGTTGCCCTTGGACACGTGGAACGTCTTGTAGCCGGGGCCGCCGCCGGAGGTGACACCGATGTCGCCGTTGCCGAGCAGCGCCGTGTCGGGCATCGACCGGCTGATCGCCCCCGGGTAGTTCTGGTTGGTCCACACGCCCCGGATGGGGCCGATCAGGTTCTGCACGTCGGTCCATTGCTGGGCCGGGGTCGGGGTCGCGGCACGCGCGTCGGGAGGCGCGGCGACGACGACCACCGCGGCGACCGCGGCGGCCAGCAAAGCGGCGAGGGCCGCGCCGCCTCGGGTTCTGGTCATGTGCGTCGATCCTTTCATCTGGCGGGATGGCGGGATGTTCACGTGGCGGGGTGACGAGGACGAGCCACGTGGTGCAGGGTGCCGATGCCGGGGACCGCCGGGTGCGGCGACGGGTCGGTGCGCCCGCCGGCGTACAGGCCGAAGAGCCCGACGAGGATCGCCTCGGTGGCGGCGGCGCCGGCGAGGCTGTCACGGTTGGCGACGCCGCGTTCGGCGACCCGGAAGCGACCGCCGCCGACCGACTCCATCGCCTGGCCCCACACGGCGCCGGAGGTGCTGGCGTGGATGCGGGACAGCAGGTCCGCGGCCAGGTCCGGCCGTCCCAGCCGGCACAGGCCGTAGGCGGTGGCGCCGGGCCACGCGCCGAACGCGCCGGCGGCGCCGTGGTCGGGCCGGTCGGAGCGCGGCGCGATCGGGTCGTCGGGGGCCAGGGCCCGCATCCAGTCGCCGTCGAGCAGGTGCCCGGTGACGAACTCGACCATCTCGGCCCGCACGTCCTCGCCGAGGTGTTCGGCGAGTTCCGCGGCGACGAACACGAAGTCCAGGACGTGGCCGATGGTCTCGTCGCCCTCCGGGTGCGCGATGTTCCAGCGGCCACCGCCGGCGTACTGGCCGAGGACCGCCGCCGTCAGCGCGTCGGCGTCGGCGTCGGCCCGGTCCGCCTCCTCTGTCAGCGAAGGGTCGAGCCGGCGCAGCAGTCCGGCGAGGGAGCGCAGCATGCCGGCGTAGCCGGCGTTGAACGACACGACCGCGTCGCGGTAGTTGGGCACGCATTCGAGCAGCTCCCACGGGTCGCGGCCCAGGTCCGCCAGCACGCCGTCGCCGAACCCGGCCCGTCGCTCCCGGGGCCGGTACGCCAGGGCCCGCAGATGATCGAGGACGGTGGCGGTCCCGGCCTTCTCGGCGAGCAGATCCAGGTCGCCGGTGACGGTGACGTACGCCCGGACGGTCCGGAAGAGCGCGTGGTCGTTGGCGGCGTAGTGGTTGCCGACGGGCAGCAGGTTGCGGGTGTCGAAGGAGTGGCAGCGGTCGTACGGCTGGCTCAACGCCGCGACGATCCACGCCCGCAGCCCGGCCGGCTCCAGCAGTGCCGCGGTGTGCGCCCATTCCGACTGGTCCCAGAAGTACGTGGTCGTCGGGCCGAGCCGCGGCCCGCCGGTGAGGAACACCGGCCCGATCGGGCTGACGCCGGTGTTGCGCAGGTAGATCGCCAGCAGCACGCCCAGGTGGTAGGTGCGGGCCAGCCCCGCGGGTGCGCCGTGCAGGACCGGCAGGTGGCCGGAGAACTCGGTGTTGCCGGGCGTGAACGCGCTCGTCCACGTCGAGCGCCACCGGTCGGCGACGGCCGCGAACGCGTCGGTGAAGCCGGCCGCGGCGTCCTGTGCGGCCCGCTCCGAAACGGACCGGTCCGACGAGACCGCCAGCACGACGCCCAGCTCGACGACGACCCGCGGTGGGACGGTGCGGACCCATCGGGCGACCGCCCCGCCGCCGTGCGGGTCGAGCCCGTCCGGGGCGGTGGCGAACGCGTAGACGGACACCGCCGGGCTGGACCGGTCCGCGATCCGGACCCGTCGGTGTTCCACGGTGGACGTCCACCGCTGGGTGCCCCACCAGGGCTGCGTCCACACCGCGTGGGCGCCGTCGACGGACAGCGCGGCGCCGTCACCGGTGATCCGCACCTCGAGGCGGTGCCAGTGCCCGGCGCGCAGTGCCGGGCCGGCGGTGACGAGCTCCCCGGCGACGCGCAGCCACGGCCGGCCGCCGGTCAGGCCCAGCTGCACGGAGTCCGGGTGGTTACCGTGGGTGAGCACGACGCCGGTCTGGTCCGCGGTGGCGGGCCGGAATTCCAGGCGCAGCGACGCACCGGGGCCGAGCGCGACCGGCTCGAGCCGGCGCTCCGCGGCCGGGCCGGTCAGCTCGAACGCCCCGTCGACGACCGTCGGGGCGCCGCCGTCCACCTCGACGGCGATGCCGCGGACGGTGCCGAGCGCGGACGGGGCGCGGGTACGGCCACTGTCCGATGTGGAGTGATCCGGCAGCTCCGACTCCAGGAGCATCGGCGCGGTGTCCTCGTCGCGCTGAATTCCGGGGATCCGCGGACTGCCGAGCCGGATCCATCGCGGGTCTGTCGCGAGGAGGTGCACGTGCCGCGGCACCCACGCGAGGACCTCGGCCCGGATCCGTTCGGTGGTGTAGTAGTCGTGGTGGTGCCCGGCGCTCCACGGCGTGCCGTAGAGCCAGCCCCAGTCGACGGGGCTGTCCGCGATCGGCGCGAGCAGTTCCTGCTCGACGGTGACGGTGACCGGCCTCGCGGAGCGGTTGACGAGCCGGGTCCGCCAGTACACAGCGTGCCGCTCGTAGCCGAGGCGGGTGTCGGTCTCCACGGTGAGGCCGCTCGCGGTGCCGGCGCGGCGCACGCCCCACGGCGCCCAGCGCAGCCGGTCGGCGCGGACCGCACGGCCGTCGACCCGCAGCACGCCGGTGTGGTAGCCCCCGCTGTACGGCGGCATCGCCAGCCACGAGACGGAGGTGAGGTCGTCGTTGACGTGCGCCTGCCCCCACTGGTTGCGCAGCGACGGCAGGTGCGCCAGCTCGCCGCGGTCGAGCCAGTCACCGGCGAGATCGTCCAGTGGGGGGATCATCTGGAGGCTCCTGACATCAGTCCGTGGATGAACTCGCGCTGACTGACCAGGTAGCCGACCACCGGGATGATCGCGGCGAGGAACATGATGCCGAAGAGCTGGCCGTAGTCGGTGGAATAGGTGCCGACGGACAGGTAGACCCCGGTGGTGATGGTCTGGCCCTTGAGCGGTCCGAGGATGAACAGCGGGTTGAGGAAGTCGTTCCACACCCACAGGCCGAGGAAGATGGCGACGGTCGCGGTCGCGGGACGCACCATCGGGAACACCACCTGCCACCAGACGCGCAGGTCGGAGGCGCCGTCGACGCGGGCGGCCTCGACCACCTCGCGGGGCACGCCGCGCAGGAAGCCGACGTAGACGAACACGGCGAAGGACAGGTAGCCGCCGCCGACGTTGGCGAGGATGAGTCCGGTGTACGTGTGCTGCAGCCCGACGGTCTGCAGCAGTCCGACGATCGGCAGCAGCACCACCTGCGGCGGCACCATGAGGCCGAGCGCGAACATGGCCAGCAGTGCCGCCTTCCACCGGGGCGGGCGCTCCGAGATGTAGAACGACACCGCGCTGGCCAGCGGCACCAGGATGAGCACCGACGCGGCCGTGACGACGACCGAGTTGATCAGGCCGGCCTGCACGAGCAGGTCGGGGCGCTGCAGGGCGCGGGTGATGTTGCCGAACGTGAACGGCGCCGGCGGTGCGGCCGGGTTGGCGAGGATCTGCCGCTGGTCCTTGAACGCGTTGACGAGCGCCAGGTAGATCGGCAGGCAGAACAGCAGCGTGGCGAGCCAGGCGAGGCCGGTGTGGAGCCGTCCGCGGATCACAGCCGGGCCTCCCTTTTGCGCAGCAGGAACGTGACGGTGTAGGCGATCCCGGCGGTCAGCGTGAGGAGCAGCATCGCGATCGCCGAGGAGTAGCCGAAGAGGTTCTGGGTGAACGCGACCTCGAGCAGGTAGTAGGCCGTGGACTGGGTCGTGTTCGCCGGGCCGCCGCCGGTCAGCACGGCGATGACGTCGTACAGCTTGAACGTCGTGATCAGGCACAGGACGACGTTGATGGTCATGCCGGGCGCGATCATCGGCAGCGTCACGGCACGGAAGCGGTCGACCGCGCCGGCGCCGTCGACCCGCGCCGCCTCGTACAGCTCCGGCGGCACCGTGCGCAGCGCCGCGGAGTACACGACGGTGGCGAACGCGATCGTCATCCAGCTCACCACGGCGCAGATCGAGAAGGTGGCGAGGTCCGTGCTGCCGAGCCACGCGGTGCCCGACGTCACGCCGGTCCGGGCGAGCGCCGCGTTGAGCAGGCCGTTCTGCGTCAGGATGCTGCGCCAGATGAACGCGACGATGACCCCGGACAGCACCTGCGGGATGAACACCAGCGTGCGCATCGCCCGGTAGCCGGCCGTGTCGCGGTTGAGCAGCAGGGCGAACGCGAGCCCGAACACGTTGGCGACGACGGTCACCGCCACGACGACGAGGATCGTGAAGCGCAGCGTCCCCAGCAGCCGCGGGTCGTCGAGCATGTCGGCGTAGTTGGCGAGCCCGACGAACGAGCTTCCGGCCTTGAGCGGATTGCGGTCGGTGAAGCTCAGCACGAGGCTGCGGCCCAGCGGGTACAGCAGGAACAGCACGTAGAGGAGGACCGCGAGCCAGGCGATCGGCGCGAGGCCGGATCGCCTGGTCACTTCTTGACGGCCTTGTCCCAGGCCGTGTCGAGCGCGGCGAGCTGGGTCCTGACGTCGTCGTCGGTGAACAGCCGCTGCGACAGCGCGTAGAACAGGTCGGAGACCCCGGGCGGCAGGGCGTCGTCGTTGTTGACCCAGCCGATGGAGCTGACCTTGGTGTTGTCCTCCCGCACGTACCGGTAGCAGTCGGTGAACACGGGCGTGACGGTCGCGCCGAAGTCCTCCAGCTTGACGGTCTTGAGCATCGGGAACGCGCCGTCGGTCTCGATGAGCGTCTTGAGGTTGGCCGGCGACAGCGACCACGCCTTGGCGAACTCGGCGGCCTTCGCGGCGTTCGGCGACTTCGCGTTGACGCTCGTCGTGCCGCCGACGTTGAACGGCACGACCTGCCGGCCGTCGTCGGTCGGCAGCAGGAACCCACCGAAGCTGCCGGCCTGCGCGGCCGTGATCTGGCCGATGAACCAGCTGCCCATGAGGTACATGCCGGCCTTGCCGTCGAGGAACTGCTTGTTGGCGTCGGCGTAGTTGACGCCGAGCGCGCCGCTGCCGAACGCGCCCGCCTTCACCAGGTCGCGCTGCTTGGTGACGGCGGCGACGACGCCGGGGTCGGTGAACTTCACCTTGCCCGCGTAACGGTCCTTGATCCAGTCGGGGTTGCGCCCGAGGACGTCGGCGCTGACCAGGCCCACCAGCGGCATGCTCGCCGACCACGGCTCGGCGCCGGCGAGCTGGATCGGGGTGACCCCGGCGGCCTTGAGCTTGGCGGCGACGTCGGTGAACTGCGCCCAGGTGGTCGGCACCGTGAGGTTGTGCTTGGCGAAGATGTCCTTGTTGTAGAAGACCATCGGCAGGATCTGCGAGTTGGTCGGCGGGATGTAGGTCCTGCCGTCGATGGCGTTGCCGTTGGGCTGCAGGAAGTTGGCGTCCAGCCAGGCCTGGTCGAACGGCTGGAGCAGCCCGGCGTCGAGGAAGTCCTTGGGGTTGACGGAGGCCAGGACGTCCGGGAACTGCCCGGATGCCTGCAGCTGTTTCGCGTAGGCGTTGCGGTCGCTGGTGGGCGCGACGATCTTCCTGACCGTCACGCCGTCGAGCCGCCTGGTGGCGTCGGTGATCGAGTCGTCCCAGAACTTCGCGGTGAGCGCCGGGGTCTCGAAGGTGAGGAACGTCAGCGTGGTGCCGCCGCCGTTGCCGGACTCGCCGGGCGAGCAGCCGGCGACGGCGAGTAGGGCGGTCGCGGAGATGGCGCAGAGCAGGGCCGAGCGACGGGTGCGGAGCACGGGGACCTCCTGGCGGAAGGGGTGGGATAACGATGGACCCGGCGGTTGGTGGCGCCGACCCTACGACCGCCAAACATCGGATGTCAAGACTTTACAAAACCCGGAATAACGTTATCTCGATCGACTCTCCTCGGGCTATGCTCGGGCCCCACACACAGTCATGGGATGAATGCGCCCGGCGGTACGCTGACACCGGTTGCCGGGCCCGGAAGGAGTGGCATGACACGCCGGAAGCGGCCGACCATGATCGACGTAGCCGAGCACGCCGGCGTCGCGCTGCGCACCGTGTCACGGGTCGTCAACAACGACCCGACCGTCGGCACCACGTTCGCCAACCGGGTCCAGGCCGCCATCACCGCCCTGGGCTACACCCCTGACGAGCGTGCCCGGCACCTGCGCGGCGGCCGCAGCGGGCTCGTCGGCGCCGCAGTGCGCAACCTTTCCGCCGGCCACCCGGTGCTGGGCGCCCTCGACGTGGTGGCGCGCGGGCACGGACTCACGGTCCTCGCCACGGCGACCGCCGACGAGGAGGACCGCGAGCGGGAGGTCGTGCTGTCGATGTGCGGCCGCCACCTCGACGGCATCGTCCTGGAGCCCGTCGGCGACAACCACCACTACCTGAGCCCGGAGCTCGACGCCGGGACCCCCGTCGTGGCCTTCGACCGGCCCGCCGGCGGGATCATGGTCGACACGGTCGTGTCCGACAACGCCGCCGGCATCGGCACCGCCTTCCGGCACCTGCGGGGGCACGGGCACCGGCGGATCGCCTACCTCGGCGACGAGGAGCGCATCTTCACCGGCCACGAGCGGGCGGCCGCGTTCCGCGCGTGCATGGCGGCGAGCGGCGAGCCGGTCACCGGCCTCGTCCACCCCGGCGTCGTGACGCCCGGCAGGATCGCGGCCGCGCTCGACGCGATCCTGCACGGTCCCGATCCCGCCACCGCGCTCATCACCGGCAACGCCGCGACCACGCAGGAGGTGCTGCGCCACCTCGGCGCCGCGGCCGCGACCCTGGCCATCGTCGGGTTCGACGACTTCACCCTCGCCGACCTGCTCCGGCCGGCGCTGACGGTCGTCGCCCAGGACAGCGACACGATCGGCCGCACCGCCATCGAGCTGCTGCGGCAGCGCATGACCGACCACACCCGGCCCGTGCAGACCGTCACGGTCGGCGTGCGGCTCGTCGTGCGCGGCTCCGGCGAGCGGCCACCGGCACCGTAGCGGCTCAGCGCGTCCGGCCGGAGTGCGTGAAGGCGCCGGCGCGGTCCCCGGGCGGACTACTCGGGACGGGCGAAGTCAGCGCAACGGCAGCACGCGGGCGATCCTGATCGTCGTCGCGTTGGCGCCGGCGGCGGCGTAGGCCACGCTGCCGTCGGCGTACGCCTTGAAGGCCTGGTACGCGTGGTCCTTCGCGTCGACCGTGAAGGACCCGCCGACCGTCTTCGCGGCGCCCGTGTCGTACACCTGTGCCTGCATCGACGAGCCGGACTCCCAGGCGAGCAGCATGCGCCCCGAGCCGTACGCGACGAGATGGGGGTGGCCGGTCTTCGCCACGGTGGTGACGGTCGCCTCGGACGCGCCGGTGCTGAATCGGTCGAGGCGGGCCTTGCCGCCCTGGCTCCACGCCGTCCAGTAGCCCTTCGAGCCGGCGAGGACCAGGTCGCCACCGAAGAGGGTGCCGTCGCACGTGCCGGAGGCGACCGTCCTGTACGGGCTCGGCTGCGCGATCCGGCACGCGTTGTCGGTGGCGCAGACCATCGCGAAGCGTTTGACCCGCGGGTCCCAGGCGATGCGCGTCGTCCAGCTGTGGCTGCACCCGACCTCGAAGCTGCCGTTGCCGGGCACCAGTGCCCCGCCCGGCCCGACGACCTGCATCCGGTCGCCTTCGTGGATGTCGACGCAGGCGCCGTTCTTCACGGTGATCGCGACGCCGAAGTACGCCGCGTAGTTCGTGCCGTCGTACGCGAGCCGGCCGTGGTGCTGATACCACCAGATGAACCTGGCGCCGTCGTCGTAGCCGGTGCGGGTGCCGGTCAGGTTCGTCACCTGCCGCTCCCACACCTGCTTGCCGGACGTGTCGAAGCGGATCATGTGCATGGTGTTGCACGGGCTGGACGAGCCGCCGCACAGCGTGCCGCCGCCGCAGTTGCCCTTGCGGGTGAGCAGCAGGACCCCGCCGTTCGCGTCGGCGGCGACGTCCTGCAGGTCGATGCCGGTGAAGCTGGTCGGGGTGCCGACGAGCTTGTCGTCGCAGCCGAGCCGGCCCAGGTAGACACGGCCGTCGGTGCCGAGCCACGCCAGCCACGAGCCACCGTCGGGGGCCGCCGCGATCGCCATGGGCAGCGGGTCGGTGTCGCCCTCGCGGCCGTACCCGGTGACGCGGACCCCGGTGGCGACGTCGGTGACCTTCACGACCGGTGACGCACCGACCGGCCGGGCGCACGGGCCGCTCGCGGAAGCCGAAGCGGAGGCCGCCGCGGAAGCACTCGAAAGTCCACCGGTGCCGGCGTCGGGAAGCCCGCTCTGCTGGGCAGCGCCGACCGGCGGCTGCTGGCCGTCGACCGCTTTCAGGGTGCACGCGCTCGCTGTGAGTGCGATGGCCGCCACCGTACCGGCGACGACACCGACCATCAGGCGGCGCCTTGCTGTGATCCGCATGTCCGAACACACTCGCGCCTGAAAACCTTTTCGGCAACCCGTGTGACGGCGCATTGCGAAGTCTTCAGGAAGACCAAAGGATCAGGAAAGCGGCGGGTCCTCCCCCACCAGGCCGTCGACCGCCTCGCGCAGCAGGTCGGCGTGGCCGACGTGGCGGGCGTACTCGTCGTGCAGGTCGACGACGATCCGCCGCAGGTTCGGCGCGACGCCCTCGTCGTCGGTCCGGTATTTCGCCGGCTGGTCGAGCCCGCCGTCCGCGAGGGCCTCCGCCATCGCCCGCCGGGAGTGCTCGACCGCGCCCTGCCACAGCCCGTAGAGATACCCGGCCGTGTCCTCTGCGGCGCTGCGCCACACCCAGTCCAGATCCGTGGCCGCCTCGGGCGTGTCCAGTGGCGGTCCGGGCGCCTTGCCGCTGAAGTCGATCGTGTACAGCTCCTCGACCAGCGCCATGTGTTTGAGCAGCCCGCCGAGGGTCAGCGTCGACGGCGGCTGCGCGCGGCGCAGGCCGGTCTCGTCGAGCCCGCCGCACTTCCAGGCGAACTGGGCCCGGGACCGTTCGAGGGCGAACAACAGCATCTCGGCCTCGTCGGCGGTCGCCGACGGCTCATTCGACATCATGCGGGTCACGCTAGGCTGCGTTCCGGACGTTTCGCGTCCGGAACCTTCGGAAAAAGGCGTGCTGGTGGACAGTCCCGCCGCGCGGGCGCTGCTCGCGCTGGAGATCGTGCAGGCCAGCCCCGGCATCACCGCCGACCGGCTGGCGGCGCGGCTCGGCGTGTCGGAGCGCGCCGCCCGCCGCTCGATCGGCGTGCTGCGCGACGCGGGCATCCCGATCGAGTCCGTCCGCGGTCCCTACGGCGGCTACCGGGCCGGCCGGGGGCTCCGGCTGCCGCCGCTGACGTTCACCGCGGCGGAGGCGCTGGCCCTGGTCATGGCGGTGCTGGACGGCCACCACGACGCCGGCGACCCGGCGAGCCCCGTCGGCGGTGCGCTCGGCAAGCTGGTGCGGGCGCTGCCGGAGCACGTCGCCGCGCAGGCCGACGCGGTGCGGCGCACGACGGCGCCGGCCCCCGACCGCGCCGCCGCCCGGCCCGACCCGCAGATCACGACGACCCTCGTGCAGGCCTGCGCCGACTCCCGGCGGTTGCGGGTGTCGTACCGCGGGGAGTCCGGCACCCAGTGGGACGCCGAGGTCGACCCGTGGGCGGTCGTCGTCCGGCACGGCCGGTGGTATCTGATCTGCTGGTCGCACGCGTCCGGTGAGCGCAGGGCGTACCGGGTCGACCGGGTCCGGGCCGCTCTCCTCATGGCCGAGCGGTTCGAGCCACCGGCGGCCTTCGACCCGGTCGCCGTGCTGGAGGAGCACCTCGCGGCCGGCTGGGAGTACGCCGTCGAACTCGTCCTGGACGCACCGTTGTCGCGCGTGGCACCGTGCGTACCGGCGACGCTGGGAAAACTCGAAGCCGTCGACGACGACACGTGCCGCCTGGTGGGCTCGACCGGCAACCCGTGGTGGGCCGCCGAACAGCTCGCCGCGCTGCCCTGTGCCTTCCGGATCGTCGGCGGTCCTGAGCTGCGGCACACCGCCGGAGTCGTCGGCCGGCGCCTGCTCGCCGCCACCGGCGGTTCTTCCGGCGGCGCTTCTTCCGGCGGGGCTTCTTCCGGCGGGTGATCACGAAATGGCGGGTGATCACGAATCAAGAAGCAGCGGCCGTGACGCGCCGGATAGCGTGGACGGCAACCGGACGAGGATGGAGAGACGATGACCCACGAGCTGATCCGCGTGCGGGGCGCGCGCGTGAACAACCTCAAGGACGTCAGCATCGAGATCCCGAAGCGGCAGCTGACGGTGTTCACGGGCGTCTCCGGGTCGGGCAAGAGCTCCCTGGTCTTCGGCACGATCGCCGCGGAGTCGCAGCGGCTGATCAACGAGACCTACAGCACGTTCGTGCAGGGCTTCATGCCCACGCTCGCCCGCCCCGACGTCGACGTGCTCGAAGGGCTGACCACCGCGATCATCGTCGACCAGCAGCGGATGGGCGCCGACCCGCGCTCGACCGTCGGCACCGCCACCGACGCCAACGCGATGCTGCGCATCCTGTTCAGCCGGCTCGGGCAGCCGCACATCGGCTCGCCGCAGGCGTTCTCGTTCAACGTCGCGTCGATCAGCGGCGCGGGCGCCGTCACGGTCAAGAAGGCCGGCCAGACCGTCAAGGAGCGCCGCACGTTCAGCATCACGGGCGGCATGTGCAGCCGCTGCGAGGGGCGGGGCAAGGTCAACGACATCGACCTCTCCCAGTTGTACGACGACAGCAGGTCCCTCAGTGAGGGCGCGCTGACCATCCCCGGCTACAGCATGGAGGGCTGGTTCGGCCGGATCTTCAGCGGCAGCGGCTACTTCGACATGGACAAGCCGATCCGCAAGTACACCAAGCGTGAGCTCAACGACCTCCTGCACCGCGAGCCGACGAAGATCAAGGTCGACGGGATCAACCTGACGTACGAGGGGATCATCCCGAAGATCCAGAAGTCGATGCTGTCGAAGGACGTCGACGCCCTGCAGCCGCACGTGCGGGCGTTCGTCGAGCGGGCGGTCGTGTTCGGGGTCTGCCCCGAGTGCGGCGGCACCCGGCTCAGCGAGGAGGCCCGCTCCTCGAAGATCGACGGGCGGAACATCGCCGACGCGTGCTCCATGCAGATCAGCGACCTGGCCTCGTGGGTCAGCGGCCTCGACGCACCTTCGGTGGCGCCGCTGCTGGCGTCGCTGCGGCACACCCTGGACTCGTTCGTGGAGATCGGGCTCGGCTACCTGTCCCTGGACCGGCCGTCGGGCACGCTGTCCGGCGGCGAGTCGCAGCGGGTCAAGATGATCCGGCACCTCGGCTCGCCGCTGACCGACGTCACCTACGTCTTCGACGAGCCCACGATCGGCCTGCACCCGCACGACATCCAGCGCATGAACGAGCTGCTGGTGCGGCTGCGCGACAAGGGCAACACGGTGCTGGTCGTGGAGCACAAGCCCGAGGCGATCGCGATCGCCGACCACGTCGTCGACCTCGGCCCGGGCGCGGGCGCCGGGGGCGGCACGGTCTGCTACGAAGGCACCCTCGCCGGGCTTCGTCGCAGCGGTACCCTCACCGGCAAGCACCTCGACGACCGGGTCACGCTGAAGTCGTCCGTCCGTTCGCCGAAGGGGTACCTGAAGATCCGCGGGGCGACCGCACACAACCTGCGCGACGTCGACGTCGACATCCCGCTCGGCGTGCTCGTCGTGGTCACCGGGGTCGCCGGGTCGGGCAAGAGCTCGCTGGTGCACGGGTCGATCCCCGCCGGCGAGAATGTCGTGTCCGTCGACCAGGGCTCGATCCGCGGCTCCCGGCGGAGCAATCCCGCCACGTACACCGGCCTCCTCGAACCGATCAGGAAGGCCTTCGCCAAGGCCAACGGGGTGAAGCCCGCGCTCTTCAGCGCGAACTCGGAGGGCGCGTGCCCCAACTGCAACGGCAACGGTGTCATCTACACCGACCTGGTCGTGATGGCGGGCGTCGCCACGGTCTGCGAGGTGTGTGAGGGCAAGCGCTTCGACGCGTCGGTGCTGGAGCACCACCTCGGCGGGCGGGACATCAGCGAGGTCCTGGCGATGTCGGCCTTCGACGCTGCGTCGTTCTTCGGCGAAGGCCCGGCGCACACCCCACCCGCGCACGCGATCCTCGCCCGGCTCGTCGACGTCGGACTGGGGTACCTGACGCTGGGGCAGCCCCTGACGACGCTGTCCGGCGGTGAGCGGCAGCGGCTGAAGCTGGCCATGCACATGGGCGAGAAGGGCGGCGTGTACGTCCTGGACGAGCCGACCGCGGGCCTGCACCTCGCGGACGTGTCGCACCTGCTCGGGCTGCTCGACCGGCTCGTCGACGCGGGGAAGTCGGTGATCGTGGTGGAGCACCACCAGGCCGTCATGGCGCACGCGGACTGGATCATCGACCTCGGGCCGGGCGCGGGTCACGACGGCGGTCAGGTCGTCTTCACCGGGACGCCATCCGACCTGGTCTCGTCGCGGTCCGGGCTCACCGGCACGCACCTGGCGGCCTACGTCGGAGCCTGATTTTTTGTCGGTGGTCGTGGCTACAGTGTCGGCGTGGACGAGGAGCTGTTCGAGTTTCCGGTGGCCTGGCGCAAGGTGTTCATCCCGCGCCGGGGAGGCGCGCCCGGGCCTGCGCTGAAGTTCGACCAGACCAGGGGCAGCTCGCTCGTGGCCTCGGCGGATCACACGATCCAGTCGCGGCTGGACCACCCCGACAGTGATCCCGGGCTCGTCACGGCCGCCCGTGCCTATCTCGCCGACCCGTCGTCCGGCCCGGCCGCGGGCGCGGGGGTCGTCGCCGCCCTCGTGGCGGACCACCTGTCGTGGAAGGATCTGAGCCGCACGGCGCTGCTGGCCGACCTGTGGATCGCGTCACGCGGTGTCGTGTTCGCCGCTTCGGCCGCCGTGGAGGCGGTAGGCCTGGACGCCGGCGGCCATTGGCACAACGGCCGGCAGGTTCCTCCCCGGCTCACGTGGCGCGCCGGCAAAGCCTGGGGGTTCTTCCCTCATTGGGTGGCGCTCGCCGGGCGGATCCGGGCCGCCCTCGCGGTCGCATCCGACGACGAGGATGCCGCCGCGGTGGCGCTGCTCTCCGAGCACCGGGCGCACTCACCGCAGCGGCGGGCCGCCACCTCGTTCCTCGTCCCCGCGCAGCGGTCCTGGGTCGACGACGACACCGCCGAGCTCGGCAACGCCCTCGACGACTACCGGGGCAAGCTGCTGTGGTGTGCCGCGTCCACCGCCGAGCACCTGACCCGCACCGCGCCGGCCGGCGGGTGGTGGCTGTTCCGCGACGCCGAGGCCCTCGCGACCGCCGTTGACGGCACCGGCACGGCCGTCATCCCGCATGTGCTGGAGTGGCTGGACGGCGACGCCGCCGACGCCCAGGTCCAGCAGCGGCTCGTGAGCACCCTCGCCCAGTTCCCGGCCGACGAGGCGCTCGGGGCGCTGATCGCCCGGCTCGACCGCAAATACGTGCCGCTCGCCGCGCTCGACGCCGCCCGCCGCTTTCCACGGCGCGCCCTGCGGCTGCTCGCCGCCGCCGACAGCCGGGCCGCGCGGGACCTGCTGCGGGTCCACGTGCTCGCCGACCGGGATCTCGCCGCCGAGGTCGCCGCGTCGCTGCCGCCCGCCTCACGGGAGCGGGTCGAGGCGATCCTGACCGACCAGAGCGCCGTCCCCGAGGCGCCACCGTCGGCGCTGCCGTCGCTGCTCGTCACGCCGCCGTGGACGAAGCGCCGCACGCCGACCCGCCCGCCGGTCGTGCCCGGTCTCACGTTCACCGCCCCGCCCCTGCTTGTCTGGGCACCCGGCGAGCGGGACGCGTGGGCGGCGACGCGCGCGTCCTATGCGACGTGGTGGGAGCTCGAGACGTCGATCGAGACGGCACTTGAGCATTTCCGGGCCGGCGACCTGCAGGGCCACCACGAGGTCACCCTCATGCTCACCGCCCCCGACGACGTCGTCGCCTCGCTGCTGCCCGGCTGGCGGCCCAAGCGGATCTGGGACGCCCCGCAGTGGTTCCCGCAGCTCGCCGCCCGCTTCGGGCTCGCGGCGCTGCCGGCCGCCCTGCACCTCGCCGACCAGCAGCCGGCGGCGTGCACCGAGCTGCTGCTGCCGTTCGCCGGTCCCGAGGTCGCCACCCACATGGCACGGTCGCTGGTCAAGCTGAAGTCGCTGCGCGCCGTCGTGCTCGCCTGGCTCGACCGGCACCCGGCGTATGCGGCGTCGGCGCTGACCCCGGCGGCGGTCGGCCCGGCGGGCCCCGGGCGGAAGGCCGCGGAGGAGGCGCTGCGGCTGGTCGCGGTCCGGCACCGCTCCTCGGTGCTCGCCGCCGGCTCCGCATGCGGTCCTGCGGCGCGGGCCGCACTGGAGACGCTGCTCGGTGGCAGCACCCTCGACGTCCTGCCGGCGAAGATCCCCGACCTTCCCGCCTGGGCCGACCCGAGCCTCATGCCCCGCATCCTGCTCAAGGACCGCTCCGCGGCGCTCGGCGACGAGCCGGCCCGGCACCTGTGCACGATGCTGGCCATCTCCCGCCAGGGCGAGGTCTATGCCGGCGTCCCGCTGGTCGTCGAGGAGCTCGACCGGCGGTCGCTCGCCGAGTTCGCATGGGCGATGTTCACCCAATGGCAGTCGGTCGGCGCCCCGCCGAAGGAGCCGTGGCCGCTGGTCTCACTGCAGTGGCTCGGCGACGACGACACCGTCCGGCGGCTGTCCCCGGTGATCCGCGCCTGGCCCGGGGACGGCGGCCACGCGAAGGCCGTCACCGGGCTCGACGTCCTGGCCGGCATCGGCTCCGACCTGGCGCTGACACACCTGAGCGGCATCGCGCAGAAGGCCAAGTTCAAGGGCCTGAAGGACCGGGCGACCGAGAAGGTCGCCGAGGTCGCCGCCGCCCTGGACCTGACCGCGGAGCAGCTCGCCGACCGCCTCGTGCCCGACCTCGGCCTCGACGCGTCCGGCTCGCTCCTGCTGGACTATGGCCCGCGCCAGTTCGTGGTCGGCTTCGACGAGCAGCTCAAGCCCTTCGTCCTGGACGCCTCCCCAGCCGACACCGCGACCCCGGCGGCAACGGCGGGCAGCCCCGCTTCGGCCGGTGGCCCCGCTTCGGCCGGCGGACGGGGTTCGGCTGGTGGGCGGCGCAAGGAGCTGCCGAAGCCGGGGGCGCGGGACGATCAGGAGCTGGCGCCCGCGGCCTATCAGCGTTACAGCGCTCTGAAGAAGGACGTGCGCACCATCGCCGGGGACCAGATCCGGCGACTGGAGGCGGCGATGGTGACCCAGCGGCGGTGGACGGCGTCGTCGTTCCAGGACCACATCGTGGCGCACCCGCTGCTGCGGCACATCGCCCGCCGCCTGGTGTGGACCGCCGACGTCGAGGGCGGGTCACCGGTCGCCTTCCGGGTCGCTGAGGACGGCACGTTCGCCGACGCCGACGACGATGCATTCGAGCTGCCGCACACCGCGGTCGGTCTCGCCCACCCTCGGCTGCTCGGCGCGGGTCTGGCCGTGTGGGCGGAGCTGTTCGCCGACTACGAGATCCTCCAGCCGTTCGCTCAGCTGGGCCGCCAGGTCCACTCGCTGACCGCGGACGAGCGGGTGTCGACAGAGCTGTCGAGGTTCGCCGGGCTGAAGGTGCCGACGAAGACCCTCCTCGGCCTCGAGCGCCGCGGCTGGCAGCGCGGCGAGCCGCAGGACGCCGGCGTGCAGGGCTGGATCTGGCGCCCGGCCGGCGACGGCCGCGCCATCGTCATCGACCTCAACCCCGGCATCCCGATCGGCGCCCACGACATCTTCAGCGAGCAGGCGGTCACCACCGTCTGGATCAACGACCACCCCTGGGGCAGCTGGCTGCCAGGCCGGCTGACGCGCACGTTCGGCGACCTCGACGACGTCACCGCCTCCGAGATGCTCCGCGACCTGACCGACATCCTCACCCCGTAGCCCGCCCACCGACCCGGCGTTTCTGTCCGCGACGACGACGGCGGGGCCAGCGGGGGCGGGGTGCGTGCCTCGCGGCGCCGGCGGGACGGATTGCGTGGTGCCTCGCCGTGCCCGGCGGGGCGGGCTCCGTGCCTCGCCATGCCCGGCGGAGCCGGATGCTGCCGCCGGCCGCGGCCCAGCGCCCCGCGGTCCAGCCGAGCGCGATCCTCCACCGGGCGAAGCGGTTCACCGCCGCGCGGGACAGCCGTGCGGCGATCCGGCAGCGCGGCCACGTCCGCCTTGGTGGTGCACGAGTGGCACCACAACGGCCGAGCGGCCCGTCGGTCTCCAGGTCGTCGTCGCTCTGCGTCTCTGGTGGGTGATCAGTGTGCACAGGGCCTCGGGTCTGAACGGCGAGGTTCTCGATGATCCGGAAGACTTTGTGCTGCTATGGAGGGTGGCGCGTAATTCGTTGGCGGGTTGGTGGTGGGTGTTTGGGTGGGCGTCTCGGTTGAGGTGTCCGGCTGGTTGGTGGTGGCTGTTTGTGTTCGGTTGGTGGCTGGCTGTGGGTGGTTGTGGGGTGGGTGTGCGGCTCAGTGGCCCCTGGCGGTGTTCCGCGG